>CAJONH010000317.1 GCA_905235825.1 Candidatus Gastranaerophilales bacterium | reverse complement strand
ATGTCACCGACCGAGTCAGTCATTTCTAATGATGCCGGATCAGTCATTTCATCAGATGACATATTTAAATAATCCATTGCACCTTCAGGTAAATTACCGTCAGCACCGGGACCGTCAGATTCTTTATCTAATAATTGTGTTAGCTCTGTTGGAGATAATTTCTGAATTTGATTATCATCATACCCCTTATTATAAAGAACCTCTAATTCTTGACGAGTAATTTTTCTTCCCGCAACTGAACTGCTTCCATTGGCACTGCCTGTTTCTATTCGCCCGTTAACTCCTAATGATGACATGTTATTTTTCCTTCCGCTGTTTACACATGTTCTTTATCGGCATAATTTAACAATTAGTTTAGTTTTTAACTTTGTTTTGTAACAAAAAATTTACAATATGTTTAAATGTTTAAAAATAAATTGGTTGACTAAAGTCAACCCTACTTGCTGTTTCCTTTTTGTCATGTTGAGCGTAGCGAAACATCTTTTCTTTTATTATATAAGATTCTTCACCCCTAAAATGTCATCGGGTTCAGAATGACTGCTGCAATTGAATTTTAGACAGTCCCCTACTGATTATCTGTTTTGAAATATAATTCTAAAATAGTAAGATGCACAAATCATGCTTATGGTTCTGATATTAAAATAAAAAATTTTTAATAAAAGAGCAATTTTTATATTTAAAATGTTTTTATAATAATGTAGTAAGGTTATATATATATTTGTAAGGTTTTGGGGTAGTATGTTCAGTATTGGTACAGACGATTACGGTCGTGTTAGTCTGCAGGAAAAAAATAATTTTATTTCTAATCCTGTTGATTTTGATAAAAGTATATTTAAAACAAATTGTTTTGAATATAAATATGACGAACGCAAAGTTTATTATGATGAAAATTATAAAACACCAAGAGAAATATATGAAGAAATACAAGCTAAACAAGGTGTAATAGGTAAACTTATAAACACATTAAAAAATAATTTTTCTATGTTTAATTTATTGGGTATGAAAGGCTCAAATGCTGTAGAAGAAATACTTGAACAATATGAAAACGGTGATATTTTAGAATATATTGCTCAGGATGAGGTTGAAAAATATAATAAAAATCAAACAATGTTAAAAGAACTTGTTCTTAATATTATTACATTATTTTCCTTAATATTAGGCTTCTCTCTTTCAAGAATTTTTGAAATTGATATGGGAAGTGCTTTAACCCTCATTTGTACATTTTCAGGTGCAATCAGGTTTGCAGGTGAAAAACTTGAAATGAAAACAAACTCACTTTCAACTGATTGCAAAAAACAAATGCCGCTTGTTCATAATTTCGCACAATAAAATATTACATTCAGGCACAATTACGGTCATTCTGAACCCGATAACATTTTAGCGGGGAAGAATCTCTATAAAATTTAAAATTTTAAATTTCTAATTCCCTGCTCTATTTTATCCAAATCGTTAATAACGGATTGTTTTATTTTTTCGTCAGAAATTTTTTCAATTTCTTGTTTTATGAGTTTTTCTCCGGTTATTTTTGTTTTTTCGGAAGCATAATCAATCAAATATTCTTTTAATGTAACAATAGCATTCGGGTGGCAGAAATTATGTATTTGCTGATTTTTGCAAAATTCCATAAATCGTTCTCCCGTTCTTCCGCTTCCATAGCAGGCAGTGCAAAAGCTGGGAACATACCCTGATTTCATAAGCCAATTAACTACTTCATCAAGAGTTCTGTTATCGTTTACTTCAAACTGGCTTGAATTTTCATCTTCTTTTTCGGGCTTATAATAACCGCCTACACTTGTTTTTGAACCTCCCGATATTTGAGATATACCAAGTTCAAGAACTTGTTTGCGGACTTCTTTACTTTCACGTGTAGAAACAATCATTCCCGTATAAGGAACAGAAATACGAATAAGTGCAACTATTTTTTTGAAGGTTTCGTCATCCAGACCGTTCTCAAAAGATGAAGGATCTATATCATCAGCCTTTCTTATCCTCGGCACGCTTATGGTATGAGGCCCGACACCGTATACTGCTTCTAAGTGTTCTGCGTGCATTAAAAGTGCCGTAAATTCATAATCATAGCCGTGCAGACCGAATAATACCCCCAGCCCCACATCATCAATACCGCCTTGCATTGCTCTGTCCATAGCTTCCGTATGGTAGTTATAATCGTGTTTAGGCCCTGTCGGATGTAATTTTTCATAACTTTTTTTATTATACGTTTCCTGAAATAAAATATATGTACCTATGCCTGCTTCGTGTAATTTTTTATAGTTTTCAACGGTAGTAGCCGCAATATTTACATTTACACGTCTTATTGCCCCGTTTTTATGATTAATTGAATAAATTGTTTTTATTGACTCTAAAATATATTCAATCGGATTATTAACGGGATCTTCGCCTGCTTCAATTGCTAAACGCTTATGTCCCATATCCTGAAGTGCAATAACTTCGTTTTTGATGTCATCCTGCGTCATTTTTTTTCTCGGAATATGTTTGTTTTTTGCGTGATAAGGACAGTATACACATCCGTTTATGCAGTAATTTGAAAGATATAAAGGAGCAAAAAGAACTATTCTGTTTCCGTAAAAATCTTCTTTAATTTCTTTTGCAAGATGAAATACTTCATTTATTACCGTTTTATCTTCACAAGCGAGTAAAACAGAAGCCTCTCTATGACTTAACCCTTTTTTTTGTTTTGCCTTTTCTATTATTTTTGTTATTAATTCGGTATTATTTTTATTCTCTTTTGCAAATTTAAGAGTTTCCAATACTTCATCATTATTTATGAACTCATCGGCATTCGACGATTTTGGATTATACATTTCCCTTCTCTCCTTTTCTATAGTATAACGCAAAAAATTTTTTAAATTATAAAAATAAGAGATATAAGTAATTTAGTTTCATGTATAATATATTTTGTAAAACCGTATTGAAAGGTAACTTATGCAGAAAGAAAATTTAGTATCGGGAATGCGTTCCACGGGGAAACTCCATTTAGGACATTATATGGGAGTCATAACAAATTGGGTAAAATTGCAGGAGGATTATAACTGCTTCTATTTTGTTGCTGATTGGCATGCTTTGACAACTAAATTTGATAAAACCGAAACTTTAAAACAGGATAAATTGGATGTTGTTTTGGATTGGCTTGCCTGTGGAATTAATCCCGAAAAATCCACCATATATTTTCAATCCAAAGTATTGCAAATTGCGGAATTACATATATTATTAAGTATGATAACCCCTAATAACTGGGCTGAACGTGACCCTACGCTTAAAGATATGGTTAAAATATTGAAAAATAAAGACGGTGATAACTCTGAAAACTTACCGCAAATGAGTTACGGACTTTTAGGCTATCCGATTTTAATGTCTGCAGATATTATGGCTATGAATGGAGCAATCGTTCCCGTTGGTACAGACCAATTGGCACATCTTGAAATTACACGTGATATTGCAAGAAGGTTTAATAACATATATAATGTGGAATTATTCAACGAGCCAAAGCCTAAATTAACCGAAATACCTTTGTTATGCGGGGTAGACGGTCAGAAAATGGGCAAATCCTTCCATAATGATATTAAAATTTCGGATACGGAAGAAGAAACGTCAAAAAAATTAATGCAGTGTATTACGGATAGAAGCCGTGCAAGAAAAGATGATTTAGGACACCCCGAACAGTGTGAAGTCGCATTTAAATATTATGAAGTATTTGCCGATAAAGAAACAGTTACACAGGTTGATTGCGAATGCAGGCAGGGTAAAAGAGGTTGTGCGGATTGTAAACGTCAGCTCGGCAGAATTATTAACGAAAAATTTGCCCCGATACGCACTAAACGTATGGAGCTTGCAAAAGATATCGATAAAGTTTTCGATATAATAAATGAAGGAAATAAAAAGGCTGCATCGGAAGCTGAAAAAATTATGAAAAAAGTGCGTGATGCTGTAAATATATAGAGGATTAAATGTCTAAGATAAAAGTACTTACAATTTTCGGAACACGTCCCGAAGCCATAAAAATGGCTCCCGTAGTAAAGGAAATTGAAAAAAATCCCGATATATTTGAAAATTTTGTCTGTGTTACGGCACAACACAGGGAGCTTTTGGACGGAGTTTTAAATTTATTTGAAATAACCCCCGATTTTGACCTGAATATAATGAAAGAAAATCAAAATTTATGGTCTGTTACAAGTGATATTCTTTTAAAAACAAAAGATGTAACAGAAAAAGTAAACCCCGATATAGTTTTGGTTCACGGAGATACAACAACATCCATGGCATCGGCATTATCGGCTTTTTATGCAAAAATCCCCGTAGGACACGTTGAAGCAGGTTTAAGAACTTTTGATAAATATTATCCGTTCCCCGAAGAAATTAACAGGGTATTTACCGATAGTATCAGTACTTATCACTTTGCCCCAACCGATAAATCTTGTGAAAATCTCAAACAATCACAAATTCCTTCTAAAAATATCTATAAAACAGGTAATACAGTCATAGATGCACTTCTTTACACTGTTAAAAACAGGCAAAAACAGGTCACAGGACTTAATTTAAACCCTGATATGAAAACAATTTTATTAACTTCTCACAGGCGGGAAAATTTCGGTGATCCAATAAAGAATATTTGCAAAGCAGTTCTTGAACTGGCTGAACATAACAAGAACATAGAATTTGTTTATCCCGTTCATCCTAATCCGAATGTAAGAAAACCCGTATATGAGCTTTTATCGGGAAAAGAACGAATACATTTAACGGAACCTTTAGAATATGCCGAGTTTTGTACATTAATGAAAAAATCATATCTTATATTAACCGATTCAGGCGGAGTACAGGAGGAAGCACCGTCACTTGGTAAACCTGTTCTGGTTTTAAGAAATACAACGGAACGTCCCGAAGCAGTAGAATACGGAACGGTAAAACTTACAGGTACAAATAAAGAAAAAATCGTTTCCGAAGTTCAAAATCTCTTGAATAATAAAAATGAATATATAAAAATGTCAGAAGCTATTAATCCTTATGGAGATGGTTTTGCATCCAAAAGAATTATTGATGTTTTAAAAAATATTAAACATTAATTCTTATATGCTTTATTTAATATTTCTTCCATTTTTTTTGAAGAAAAATCAAGATTAGAGCTTACGTGATGAACAGCATAAAAAGTCGGGTCAAAAATCGGACGATTTCTATGCAGCAGATTTGATAAACATGTTGAAATTACTCCGATACTTTTTCCAAACCATAAAGGCAATGTAATTGTTTTAAACGTTTTATCGGGGAAATATTTTTTTGCAATTTGCCTGTAATAACTGTCTATTGTTATTTTTTCGGAATCTATAACAGTTATTGCGGTATTATCCCAGTCATCAAACGTACTAACAGCAACAATAGTTTTTGCAACATTTTCTACATTAGCCATAGGCCAGCGGTTTTTGCCTTTCCACTTGCCGAAATGAACTATAAAGGGCGATATTTTTAAAAACTCAACTGCCCTGTTTTCAAGAGTTTTATCACCTTCTCCCCATACGGCAGCAGGTCGGATAAATATATATTTAACGGGACAGTTTTCTCTAAGCCAGTTTTCACTTGCTATTTTATATTTGGGATATGGATTTTTCGGGAATTCACATAACTGTGTATTTTCATCGGCATTGTTAAAATCTTTTATTCCGTATACATCACTTGAAGATACATAAATAAATTTCTTTTTGGGAATTTTACATAAATATTTTACCGGTTCAAAATTGATTTTTTTAAAGGTTTCATCACTCCCGATATCAGAGGCTAGACCTGCAATATGAGCAGCTATATCAACCTCAATATTTAAGCTGTGAACAAATTCTTCAGATGTTACATCCCCTTGAATTATTTCAACATTATTTAACTTTTTTAGTTCATCTGGAATATTTTTATGTACAAGTGCAATTGCACTCCAACCGGCTTGAACGTACTCTTTTACAACATTTAAACCTATAAAGCCGCCCGCACCCGTAATCAAAACCCGTTTATTTTTTATTGTCATGATATATTACTTTATACTAAATAATAAATATTATAGCATCTAATCAGCAACACATTTATACAACTTGTAAACAAGCCGTAAGTCTTTTTCATTTGAGGAACTAATTATTTTTTCAAGTTCCTCCGTAATAAACTCTTTATCTTGAGTTCCGTCAAAATCAAAAATATCTTTTAATGTAACATTTAATGCTGATGCAATTCTGTCAAGCGTTTCAATAGAAGGATAAGAACCTGCAATTTCCAGTTTGGAAATATGCTTGGTATCTCTATCTATAAGTTCAGCCAATTCTTCCTGTGTATATCCCCTGCTTTTTCTAAGCTGTTTTATCCTTCTGGCTAATAGAACTTTTGTAGAATTTGTGTCTTTTGATTTCATTTCTTAACCCATTAAGTAAATTCTAGTTTATATAAAATTATTAACACACCTACTTGCATGATTATTTTTTATATTTTATAATCATTTAGTGATTACTTTTAATAAAGTAATAAGGTACGTAAATATATGAAATTGTTAAAAAATATTATTAATCTTATACAAAAAGACGGAATAGGAAACCCGCCTTATGATTACTATTTTCTAAAGAATTTAGATGAAAAAGAGTACCCTCTGTATTTAGCTAAACTGTTTTATCTTAATACGGGGGAGAAACTTCCGTTGAAGTATGATTTTAAAAATAAATCGTGGATTATTGATAAGAAAAAATGTAAAACATTTAATCAAAAAATTCAGTGGCTGAAACTTTATGATACAACAGATTTAAAAAGAAAATGTACGGATAAAGTTTTAATTCGTGATTATGTAGCGGAAAAAATCGGGAGCGGAATTTCCGT
>CAJONH010000316.1 GCA_905235825.1 Candidatus Gastranaerophilales bacterium | reverse complement strand
TATCGGTGAACCGCCTTGGGAGAAATATTTAAAGGTTTAAAACTATATTTACGTAGCAAGCGGAATTTATTGCAATTCCGCCTTTCTTTTAAGGAGTAATAATGTATAAATTTTCGCACATATGCCTCATCAAAGATATCAACTGAATTAACGGTAAATTAAGGCTTTTTCATAAGGGTGTCCGAATAGAATGTTTCATGAATATATTAGCATAGGTAAAAATACAACAATCAATAATAATATTGGTATATCAAATAGTTATGTAATACAAGAGAAGAAACAAGATATTAGTCCTATTCCTATTTGTAAATGAATTAACATACAGGGCTTGGTTCAGGCCAACTTCTACCGCCCCAATCATACCTTCCGCAAGTGCATCTGCTGCTTGATACACGGCAAGTTGAAGCACACGCATTTACGCAATTTACAGTCTGTGTATATCGTGCTCCTGAGGATGTAGCACACCCATAACCCGGATATACATCATAAGTTACTTGATAATTACCACACCAACAACCGCAAGAAATCTTTATTTCTTCATTTTCAATTATACTTTCATATAAATCATCGATATTATCTTCGCTCAAATTTTCTATACTTTTAAAATTCATATTGCTACCTTCCTAAAACAATCATTTTGCCAAGTTTTTTATTGAATCTGATGTTCAAATTTTTACTGAATCCCGAATATGGACTATAAGTCAATTCTTCAAAATATAATTTATTTTTATTAATCATCCAATCAACACGAACAAATAAAAAGTCTTTTGATATTTTTTGGGATAACGCAAATGCATTATTTGTTAATATATCAGCTTTTTCAAGTAATTTGTTATCTGCATAAAAAAATAAATCATCAATATAATTTAAATTTTCATCATATAAACAAGTATTATTATTTTTATCATTCCATAATTTTAAAATAATTTTAGGGTGTCCGTTAAAACAATATACTTCTATTTCTTTTGGTATTTCTTTTTCATTTCCCAGAAATTCTTCTATTATTATTTGAGATTTTATTCCCTTGTATTGAAGTTCAAATCCGCCCCAGAAGCTGTAATCCTGTTCCAGCCAGCCTGTTATGTTTCTTTTTACATATTCAAATAAACGTTTGTTTTGTAAAAACGCTTCTTTGTCTTTTATTATATAATGCCATTTACACCCGTGATTTGTTTTAATTACAAAGGAATTTGGAAGTTTATCAAAGTCTATTTTATCAAAAAGAGTGTTGAGAGTTGAGTGAGAAGCTTCTTTATCAATTATCTGCAATACGGGTTTTAAATATTCTTCGCCTATCTTCTCTCGTACATAATCTCTAACTGTTACTTTATCCGTGCATTTTCTCATTAAATCCGTAACACCATACAATTTAATCCACTGCAACTTTTGATTAAATGTTTTGCATTTATTTTTATCGATAACCCAATTGCCTATTTTAAAATCATATTTCAAAGGAAGATTTTCACCTGTATTTAATTTGAACAATTTTGCTAAATATTTTGGATATTCACTTTCAGGAAGATTTTCAAGAAAGTAATAATCCCAAGGCGGTTCACCGATATTATTTTTTTTTAACATATCAAATAAATAATTCATAATTCTGTATGTGTATATTATGTATCTTTTGTGTTCTATATTCTAATTCTAAAATAAAATATCATAATGTCAATACACTTAACTTACTTTTTATACATATTATGATTACAAAATTTACAATAAGAAATAACAGTACTTTTTTATATCTTACTCAGGCTATGCTCCAGCTTTTGCATATTGATCCGGAAAATACTTGCTTCATTTTCACTCATAAAAATAAAGTCCTCTATATTTCTGTTGTCAGAGATGATAAGAAAAATAGCACTTACGTTACAAAAATAAGAAGAACCGGAAGCGGCTGGAGTATTCCAATGACTAAATCTCTCTTGGAATTTATTGAAGTTAATCCCGAAACAGATAATATTAATCTTGATATTGAAAATGAAACTATTATTTTGAAAAAATATTCAATTGATAAAGATAAATAATTAAAAAATTTTTACGTCTAATAATACTATTTTCCCTATTTATAAAATGATTATAAACAGTTAATTCAAACAAGTTTAATGCAATTAGGCAAAGCAAAGCCT
>CAJONH010000315.1 GCA_905235825.1 Candidatus Gastranaerophilales bacterium | reverse complement strand
TTTTTGATTAAATGTCTTACATTTTTTCTTATCTATAATCCACGATTTATTTTTAAAATCATACTTCAACGGCAGTTTCTCTCCCGTATTCATATAAAACAATTTAGCTAAATAACGTGGATATTCCTTCTCATCTAAATTTTTAAAAAAATAATAATCCCACGGTGTATTACTTATACTTTTTTCAGTTATAAAATTAAATAAATTTTTCATAAATTATCCTATAGAACAATTAATATGATTATAGACTATCGATAAATTGTTGTCAAGAATATAAAATTAGCTTATGGACGAACAAAAATTACTTGAAAATTTTGGACTAAATTGTAAATTACAAAGAACTAAACTAAAGCTATCACAGGACGATATTGTTGATAAAACCGGTTTTAGTAAATCCTATGTGAGTAAAATAGAAAGAGCAAAGCATAATATTTCCTTAGTTAATGCTATGAAATTTGCACAAATTTATAATAAAACAATCGAGGAACTTACTAAAGATATATAATTTTAATCGTAATTCATATTGATAATTTTCTTAATTTTTTGCAGAGTTTAGGCATTAGAATTTCCCAGAATTTTTCGTTCGGATGTCCGCTTTCATCTATAAACCATTCTTTTTGTTTATAGTTAAAATTTAATAAATCGCTTATTTTAATTACTTTTATATTATCACTGTATTCTTCAGCACGTTTTTGCCAATTTCTGTCGCAATTGTCCTCATCATAAATTAAAATTATAAGTTTTGTTTTTTTATTTCCATAACTGTATTTCTTTGAAATTTCATCATAAATTTCTTTTATATACAATGCAAAAAAATTTTGTGTTTCATCCGAACATTCAGATACCTTAACATCAGAGTATATCCATTGTTTTATGGCCCTTGTCGTTTTTAGCTGTTCAAAATATGGAATAAAATTTCTTTTTATCAATTTATTATTTTTTTCTTTAAAATCATATTCATATTTACACATATCATCATACAATCTTCTTTTATGGTCTTGAATATATGTGTATATAACATATTTAACATTGTCCTTTCGAGGTAATTCATAAATGTTATATCTTAATATTGAAAGCATTTCTCTTGGCGATGTGGCAGGTCTGCCCCAGTTATATGAACTGTGTTTTGATATTTTACCGTATATAATATGCGGTAATCTTTTTTCATCCAAATGCATTCCGTAAGTAAAACTACATCCCATAAATAATGTTACCGGAGCATTTTTAATTATAAAAGGTTCTCTTATTTCAAAAGCATTTTCAAAATCCAAATAATACCTGTTCATAATAAATAAAAATTCATCTCTGTATGGATTTTTAAGCATTTCAACAGGTTTTATATTTTTTCCGTTTCTATATTCTTTTATATTCAATATCAATTCGGAGATGAATAATATTAATAGAATTAAAAGTAAATTTATAAAAATTAATTTTAATTTTTTCATTATTTTAATTATTTATCTTACTTTTATACTTTCATCCATATATTTTATCAAAGGATATATAAAGAATTCTATTATTCTTCTTTTGCCTATTTTTATTTCATTTGTTGTGGACATACCAAATTTAATTGTTTGTTCTTTACCCTCAACCATCATAGTTGTTTCCTTTGGTGCAATATAAACTTCAAAAACAGGGCCTAAACGTTCATCATCAATGCTGTTTGGAGCAACAACCGTAACTTCGCCGTTTAATATTCCGTATTTTTGGAAATTATACGTATCAACTTTTATTGAAACCGGCATGCCTGCTTCAACAAATCCTATATCCTGATTTAAAACCTTTGCTTTTATTACAAGCGGAGAATCTTTGGGAACTATCGTCATCATTTTTTCAGCTGGAGTAACAACACCGCCTATTGTATGAACTAAAATTTTATTTACATAACCGTCAATCGGAGATTTTATGATTTGTTTTTGTTTTTCAAGCTGTTCTCTTTTATTTTCAAGCTCTGATAATGATGCAGTTAAAGCACTTATTTCATGTTCAAGGCTTGTAACCTCTTTAACGGCTTCATCATACTGAGAACGGGGAATAATATCTATAACCTTAGCTAACCTGCGTTTGTTTTCAGCGGCAATTTTATATTTTGCTTTATCGGCAGCGAGCTGTTCTGTTACTTTTGCCTGTTCTTCCTTTAAATTATTTAATTCAAGACCAGGTTCATGTTCGGCGGGAGAAACTATAGCAACAATCTGACCTTCATAAACATATTCGCCTTCTCTGACACCTATAGCCGTAACAACACCTTTATCAAGAGATTGTACGACCTTTTCTTCACCGTTGGGAATGATTTGACCTCTTGCTGTAATAACTATATCAACTTTACCAAAATACATCCATAAACCTGCAATTAGCATAAAAGAAATAATAAGCCAAAATACGGTATTTCCTATAGGATTAACGGGGCGGTCTTCAATTTCAGCCAAAATAGGTTTAAATTCATGTGCATCATCTTCTTTTGGCAGTAATATATTTTTTATTTTTTCACCGAATTTTTTAACGCTGCTAATTATCTTATCCATTTTTACTCCGTATAAATTTGATTATCCTAACTGAGCTTCATACAGTTTTTTATAATACCCGTCGTGCTGTAAAAGTTCTTCGTGAGTACCTTGTTCAACAATTTTTCCGTCGTCAAAACAATATATCATATCGCAATCTTTAATCGTAGAAAGCCTGTGTGCAATTACAATTGAAGTTCTGCCCCTGCATATCATAGCCATATTATCACGTATAATTCGTTCGGATTCATAGTCAAGAGCCGAGGTAGCTTCATCAAATATCAATATTCTCGGATTTGATATTAAAGCTCTTGCTATGGCTATTCTCTGTTTTTGTCCGCCTGATAAACTTGAACCTCTTTCACCTACTTCCGTATCGTAACCTCTTGGTAATTTTGATATAAAATCATGTGCTCCCGATATTCTTGCTGCCTGTATAATACCTTCCATAGGTACATTGGGTCTTGGCAGTGCTATATTATCTCTTATTGTACCCGAAAACAGATAATTTTCCTGTAATACAATACCGATATTTGTTCTCAACCATACAGGGTCAATGTTTCTTATATCAATACCATCAATATATATAGTTCCTTCCGTTGTATAGTATAACCTTTGTATCAGTTTTGTAATTGTAGATTTTCCGCTTCCGGAACGTCCTACAAAACCTATTTTTTGACCGGCTTTTATTTCTATATTTATATTATTTAATACGTTTGGAGATTCAACGTTATATTTAAACGAAAGATTTTCAACTTTTATATCTCCTTTAACACTGCTTAATGTAATTGCATTGCCTGATTGAACCTCTACGGGGCTGTTTAAAATATCGCCTATCCTGTCAACTGCAAGTAAAGTCTGCTGAAATTCATTCCATAATCCGACCAATCTGAGCATCGGGGCGCTAAACTGACCCGAAAACATTTGGAATGCAATTAATTGACCTATTGTAAGTTTATTTTCCAATACAAGCAAAACACCTACATATAATATACAAATTGTCATTGCCTTTTGTAAAAATCCGCATACTGACCCTGTAAAATTACCTATTAATGCAAGATTAAAACTTGATTTCAAATATTTTCCCAGTTTATCTTCCCATTTTCTGTACATTGAACCTTCAACTGCCAATGATTTTACCGTTTGAACTCCCGTAACGGCTTCAACCAAATAAGAATTTGAATGAGCTCCCATTTGGAATTTTTCTTCAAGTCTTGTTCGCAATTCAGGTGTAATTAACAGATATATTATTGCAATTATGCCGAGGAAAACAAGTGAAATGATTGTTAATTTAGGACTGTATACCCACATAACAGCTAAAAATACAATAGAGAAAAATGCATCGATTAAAACCGAAACCGATTTATTTGTTATAAATTCTCTTATTCTGTCCAATTCACGGACTCTTGCAACAATATTACCTACCTGTCTTTTTTCAAAATAGACATAATATAATCTGAATAAGTGCCTGAAAAGTTTTGCCCCGAGTTTTGCATCTATTTTGTTTGTTGTGTGTATAAATATATAGTTTCTTGATAAATTCAACAGTAATTCAAATACAGATACAATAATAAATGCAATAGCAAGTACGTTTAATGTGGAAATTGTTCTGTTAACAAGAACTTTATCTAATATTACCTGTGTAAAAAGAGGTGTAACAAGACCAAACAGTTGTATCACAAAAGACCCCAGCAAAACCTGAGCCATTATTTGCTTGTATTTAAATATTTCAAGGAAAAACCATTTAAATCCGAATTTAGCATCGTCATCAATTAATTTATGTTTTAAAACAAGTATATAATCCTGAATTTGTGATTGAAGCTCATCAAAAGAAACAGGTTCTGGAGTTTTTGCAAGCGGTGTTAATATTAACGCTTTTTTTTCTTCTCTGTTTAATGCCAATAATACTTTGTAAGTATCATCGTTCATTCTGATAATTGCCGGCATTGGATACTTTTCGGGAAATTCGGCTATGGTCAAATTCTTTTTTTTAATTTTAAAGCCTTTATTTTTTGCTATTCTTATTATTTCTTCAGGCTCGATATCGGCAGTTGTTATTCCGTATTCACGAACAATTGAACGCATATCAATATCTATGTTATTTATTCTGGCAGCAAGTTCCAGAGATATTAACCCCGTATTAACATTATTTTTTTTAGTTTCCTGTTTGTTTTCCGTTTGATTTTCCATTATTTATACTCCCGGGTTAATGCTTCCATAACTCTGATTATTGCCTCTTTTGCAGTTTCATTTTTTACTGATTCGATATTTTGTTTTATTAATTCTATTTTTGCATTATTACCTTCTATCGGTGATGCAATTCTGTTAGCAACTAATTTTTCCGTTGAACTTACTTTTTTTTCGAGTTCCGCTTCTATTAATTCATTATCAGCAATTTGTTTATTTAAATAAGTAAGATTTGAACGCATTACGGCAAGTTTAGTAACATACTCCGCAACTGCCTTATCCCGTTCAACAAGAAGTTGTTCAAGCTCCAGCTTTTTTGTTTTTATGTTTGCACTGTTTTTAAATCCGTCAAATACGGGCATATTAATTGAACCGCCTACAGAAAAATTTGAAGGTCTTATATTATCTATATTATCAGTATAACTTGAGTAATCCGACCCGTACATATAATACCTTGAATATGCTGTAATTTTAGGATAATTTACTCTTTTTGCAGCTTTAACTTCATAACCTTTTTTATTTATTATTTTTTCGTGTAGTTTCCAGACTACACTTTTTTCTATATCTTTATTTTCAAAAGGATTAAATTCTATTTTTTCAAACTCTGATGCTTCTATATTTTCTTTGTCATAGTCTTCACCCGTATAGAAAGAAAGCCAGCTAAGAGCTTCCTCCTTTAAAGATTTCAATTCGCTTAACTGCTTTTTTGTCTGTTCCAAATTTACTTTTGCTAAATTTAAATCCGTCGAAGAAACAACTTTTGCATCATAAAGTCTTTTATAATATCCTAAATTTTTTTCCTGTAATTCAAGCATTTGATTATATGCTTTTTCCTGTGCGATAAGCATTAATATTTTTGCATAAGTATCCGTTACATTTAAAACAAGGTCTTGAAGATGCTGTTTTTCTTCCATTTTTTTTATTTCAACATCTTCTTTTGCCATTTTTAGAACATTGCCTCTAACACCGAAATCAAAAAGATTATATGCTAAATTTACACCGAAAACTGTTTGATATCTTGTATATGGATTGATAAAGCTGTCGCCTATCGACATTACGGTTGATTCTCTTTGATTTCTAAAATTTTTTGTATATTCGGTTGTAGCACCTAAATTTAATTTCGGATAATATTCCGAACGAGCATCTGTTATACCCTGCTTTGATATCAAAATGCTAAAATCAGCAGACTTCAAATCATAAGAATGTTCTTCCGCTTTTTTTATAACATCATTATAATCAATTTTCGATATTATAGACTTGGTGTCGTTAATTGAGTTTTCAGCTGTATATTTTGTTTCTTTTATCGCATATACGGTATTTGCCATTGATGCCGTAAAAAATACCGAAAAAGCCAGAATATAAATTATTTTTTTCATTGCACTATCATAAATACCTAATCAATAGATATTCTACTATAAAAAAATTTATATTCCAAAGAATTACAAATAATGTTAAAAAAGCTAAAGTTTTATTCAATTATATAAAATTTAAGACGGAATTTTTCAATCCCGTCTTATGGTTCGCATTTAATCAGCTTATGCAGCATCGCCTGATTAGTAATTGTTCTATGGCTGCAACTTGGCATTTTATTTGAATTACAGTATTTTGCCCGGACAGTTTTAGTTTGTTGATGTTACATATTTTGAATGCTCTGTACTGTTTTGAAATGCAACAGGTACGATATTGCGATTTCTTGTTATATAACTGTTTTCTTTTAATGTTTCATATACTGCCTGCTTGTGTTCAGTAAACATTATAATAATTTCTTGTGCAGTTTTTAGTGCCATAAATCCTGCAAAACACATTGCTGCAAATACGATAAATGCCATTGCATCAAGATTGACTACCGAGTATTTTGCTAAAAAATGAATTAATACACCTGCTGCTACCAACAATACTATTGAATGTTCAACTTTTACCGATTCTTCATTAACTAAACCTGACCCCATTTTTTATCCCTTTAAATAACCTAGTCTAACCACAATTATATAAAAAAATGCTATTAAAAAAAATTGTTATTGTAAAGCTTTTTTGTTAAGAAATATGAAATAATAAAATTTGTTATAAAAAAGAGGCTGCAACATTAAACAACCTCTTTTTTTAATCTTAAAAATGCAAAATCTATTGAACAGATGCTTTTAGTTTTAAATATTTTGCCGATAATTTTCTGTTTCCCAAAACACTGTAGGAATATGACAGGATATCGTAAGCCTCTGATTTTTGACCTTTATCGTGAGCATATTTCAACGATTTTTCGGCATATTTTACGGCAGCAGAATACTTTTTATTTCCGACGGCTTTATGTGCTTCCGTAATAAATACACTGAAATAAAGCATCGGATATACACCGTCAACTTTTCCCGAATTTAAACCGGATAAAACTTCTTTATATAACTCATTCGCTTTTGTTTCATCAATTTGCCGGTAAAAATTAGAAACATTGAACATGGCATCATAAGTTCTTATATTTTTTTTACCGAATTTATTTTTTGTTTCATTGAGAAATTTATCTGCATATTTTGCAGCTTCTGTTTTGTTATCCATATTTAGATAAATATCTGCATTTTTCATATATTTTCCAAGAACTTCATCGGCAGCTTCGTCTTTTAATTCTATTAGTTGTCCAATTACATCGTTATTATATTTTAATGCAGTTTCTATGTCATTTTGAGCTCTGTAGAAATCGGAATATACGTCAGCAAGTTCGGCAAGTTGATATTTTGGAGTTTCAGCAGGCTTATTAAGTGCTTTTTTTGCATCTTTCAGATATTTTTTTGCTTTGTCGTAATCACCTTTTATAATATTAACATTTGCACCTTTTACAAGAAACTTTGAATACATAACAGGTGCATATTTTTTTACGGGTTCTATTTTTTCAAGAGCTAAGTCAACATTTTTTTGTGCTTCTTCATAGTTCCAAAAATTAGAATTAATTGCATTTTCATATTGTTCCGTAAATTTCAAAGAATTTTCGGGAACTTTACTCCAATCAAAATCGTGGAAAAATTTGCTGACAAAATCTTTATATTTCTTTTCCATTACGGGATTATTCTGCTCATAATAGTAAGAAATATAAAGCCAGGCCATTGAAAATTCCTGAAAAGGATTTTTATTCTTCTTTATGAGTGCAGATAATGCATCAAGTTCTTTTTTTGTTCTTGTATTTTGATTTTGCAACTTTTTTAATTGAGCATCAATTCTAACTCCTATATTATCGGAAGGAAACGAATTTGCCGTAGCAATAAGGCTGTTTATACAGTTCTTTGCTTCAACAGGATTGCTTATATCTGCTAACTCGGAATATGAAGCCATCAATTCATATTTATTTGTGTTTACATCCGATTTGTATGTACTAATTGCTTTATTAAAATACGCTTTTGCATTTTTTGTATCACCTGCCTGCGAATAAAATTCTGCAATCCGTTTATATTTGGAGGCGAGTTCAGAAAGTGAAGAAAACGAAGCATCCGGAATTTTCTCAATATAACTGACAGCATCATAAGGCTGATTAATTTTTGAATACAATTCGGCATATTCACGATTGACAGCATCTTTTAACTTTTGATTTTTTTTGTTCCATTTAACTACAGCCTGTGCATTATTTAAATTTTCAAAAGCTTTATCCGGAATAAGATTGTCTTTGTATAAGCCTGCAAGTTTAAGATAAGCATAAGCTGTTTTTTCATTGCGTTTACCATAGTATTTTTTAGTAATATCAGTGAAATAAGCTGCTGTTTTTTCTATAACATCAAAATTTTCGTGATTATACTGCTCATTTAACAGCATTTCAACACCGGAAATATATTCAGGTGTTAAATCTTTCATTTTATATTCCTGAACACATCCTTCAAGAACTTCATTGGAATAAACTTCATCTGCAAATACAGGTGCAGCGGATAAAAAACAAATTACCGATAAAGTACATAATTTTTTCTTAAATTCAAAACTCATAACTTAAAATTCCTCATAACTAACATTAATAAAAATTCCACAATAAATTCTTTTTTTAACATATATGTAAAAGTTATTAAAATAACTTCACAAATTATTTCTACTCAAAACACTGATGAACATTCAATTATATACTAATTTATATTTTATACTTCGTCAAGTATTACAGCAATTTTAATTTTAAGTACAAAAAGTAATCTAAAAATATTAATTTGTTTGCCATAAATAAATTTTTAACTTATAATTCTGTTGGAATTAATTTTATCATGATATTAGTTTAAGTGAGGTAAAATATGGATATCAGAAAAAAAGTAACAGCTCTGTTCTTAACTGTAACATTGATGTTAAGCGGATTTTCTGCAGCACTTGCAAAAAGTTATACGGATGTACCGGATGATTATTGGGCAGCTGAGGAAATCGAAGATGTTGTAACAAAGAACATAGTTCCGCTGTTTGGTGACGGTACATACCGTCCGACGGCAAAAGTGCCAAGGGTTGAGTGGACAGAATGGTTATTAAGAGCTTTAGGTCTTTCTCAAGCTCCTATTACATCAGAGCCGGATTATTCCGACGTAACTCCCGCTACATACGGTTATCCTTCTATCGCAAGATCAGACCAATTTGGTTTAATTTATGGTTATACAGACGGAGAATTTAAACCGCAAAGATTAATTACTAAAAATGAAACGGCTTCTATTATGAGCCATATTACAAAGGATACAACAGTTGATACAAGCGTTTTAAATCAATTCGCCGATGCGGATCAAATTCCTAACTGGGGTATTATTCCTTTCTCTAAAGCAATTAAATACGGTTTGTATGTTAACTATCCTCTTGAAACAGAATTAAATCCGAACAGAGAACTTAACAGAGCTGAAGCTGCCGTTCTTCTTGCAAGATTAATGAAAGCATTAAATCTTGTAGACGAACCTTATAAAGCATCTGCAGAACAACAAGCATCTGCTGTCGAAGAACCTGCTGAACCTTCCGAATATGTATTGTCGGTTGAACATCTTCAAGAATATGCTAAAGCCGTTGTAGACAGAGTTAATATTACGAATTTAAGAATGATTATATTGGCTAAAAACGTATTCAGAGTTGCGTTCGCTGAAAAATTCAACTCTGCAAAAGCTCAAATAGGTGATGTTGTTACATTCTATTTCAAAAAAGATGTAATAACAAAAGAAGGTACTCTGGTTATACCTGCTAATACAAAATTATACGGTACGGTTGAAGAACTTAGAGATAAAAAATGGTTAAATAAAAACTCTGAAGTATATGTTCATATTACAAAGATGGTATTCCCTAACGGACATGAATATCCGTTTATTGCCAGAGTTTTAAATAACAATGAAGGTGTTTTAAGTGAAAACAGATGGTTAAAACCCTTAGAATACACTGTAGCCGGTGCTGCAATAGGCGGTGCTGCAATAGGTTTACCTGTTGGTGCTTCAGAACATCGCAGCGGTGACGGTATGGCAATAGGTTTCCCGACAGGTGCAGGTGTTGGTTTAGCAGCAGGTTGGTTGACACCGGGTGTTAATTTCAAAGCTCACCCCGGTGAAGAAATTTTAGTTGAATTAAAAGTTGATTGCAGTTTATATAATGACTACACAACTCAATATACAACAACTACAACGACTACAACGAGTGAAGAAGATTAATACGTATATTATTTAATGAAAAAGACGAATTTTTTAAATTCGTCTTTTTTTGTAGTTTTTTTCTTGTAAAAGAAACTATTTAACATTATAATAATTTTATGGAGAATAAAGACTTATTATTAAAAGAATTAACGGGTAAAGATGAAATTAAGGCACAAAATGCCGCAAATTATCTTGTTAATAATTCGGATATCGAGTTATACAAAATGCTTATTGATAAATCCGACTATCTGTTTTCTTTTATTATAAATAATGTTTCAAAAAGAATTGAGAAGGCTGTTACAAAAGAAAATTTTTCTAATGTTATAAAGTTCTTTGATAATTATTCATCATATTATGATGATTTATTTGCTTCAATTTTGGCAAAGCACGCAAATGAAGATTTAACCGACAAAATTTTTGAATTACTCGAAAACGGTACAATTGACCAAAAAATATATTCTGCTAAGTATTTTTCATATATTCCCGATACTGTTGCACTTGAAGCCTTATGTAAATATGCTTTTTCAGATGATGAAAATTTAAGTGCAAATTCAGCCGAAGCACTCGGACAAATGCAGGATGATATTTCTTTTGATATTGCTTTGAATAATCTTGAAACCGGTGATGATTTTGATAAGTTAAAATCGGTTAAATTTTTCTGTGCTTACGGTAAGAATTACCCGTTTAAACAAATTTTTGACGCAATAGAAATATCTAAAATGCCTGAAAATATTGCAGGACAAATTCCTTATATGGAGAGCCTTTTAACTCTGATGGAATCTAAATACAAAGAAGAATCTTTAGTCTGCATTTATTATTTAATTCAAGGATTAGGCGAAATATTGCCGTTATCGGATATTTTTCAATTTGAAATAAGTGATATTATTGAAAGACTTATACATTTAAATCAAAATCACAACGAATTATCCGGAAAAATAGCCGTAATATTACTAAGTGCTTTATCTAAATTTAAAATGTTTTGTGAAAATGAAGAATATATTTTTGATGAGGAGAAAGATACAAAAGCAGAAATAAAAGCTGTTTTAAACATTTTGCAGGAGCAAAATAACGATTTCTGGAATAGTCAAAAACAATTCATACTAGAACTTTTACACGGAAATGATAAAGATATAATAGCAGTACTTCCTGTTATTACTGAATATGATATTCAATCTGCAATACCTGAATTAAAAGTTTTAACATCATCAAATAATGAAATTACCGTATGCGAAGTTTTAAATACTTTAAAATCATTAAATGCATTAGAGGGATTGGATATAGATATAATTTTATCAAAAATTCAAAATCCGAATATTAAGGCTTTAATTGAAAATATAA
>CAJONH010000314.1 GCA_905235825.1 Candidatus Gastranaerophilales bacterium | reverse complement strand
AATTATCAAAGGATTTTGATTTTGTACGCACAGACTGGATGATTTTTCAAAATAAGATATATTTTGAAGAACTAACGTTTACTCCATATTCAGGATTTATTAATTTTATTGATAAAAAAAATAATTATTATTTAGGTAATTTATTAACAAATAAAGGAGATAAATATGGAATATGATTTTATAGAAGGTTTATCTTTTGAACAAATAGAGTCGTCTTATGATGATGTTTTATTGTTATCGGCTTGTACACAGCAGAATATATATTGCAGTATCGGTACAATAAGCGTATATTGCTGTGACGGAAATATATATACTGCACAAAACGGAAGCAGAACCGGATATTCAAGCGGAAATCCTGATTGCAGCGACAGTTCGATGAAATTGTGCGGTTGTCAAGCTGCAAATGCATATTATTCGGCACATTATATTTGGGCTAGAGAAGCTACAACCAGCTGTGCTTCCGTACCGACATATTATCATACCTGCAGAAGCGGGTGGGTCGCAGAAGCAAGCAGTTTCAGATGTTAATTTTAATGAGCAGTCAAATTATGAAATATGAATTTTCAATGCCAATGCCATATTCAAAGCAGAATATTGTCAAAATACAAGAAATAAATAAAAATATAAAAAAATCTAAAATTACGAGTTTTTACTTTTCATTACCGTCTAACTGCGAAGATTTTACAGGTTTTGAAATGGCAAGATATAATTTTAATAAAATTACCAATTATGAATATTGGGAACCTTTAATAGTTTTTTCTTTAGAATGCGGATTTGATTTTGTATATTTATTGAGTTCACCTAAGGTTTTTCATCCTTCATTTGATGATATACAAAATAATTTGAAGAAACTTGATAAACTTTTAAATAATTTAAGAAAATTAGGCTGTAATAAAGTCAGGGTATGTAATCCGCAGTTAATCGGCTATTTAAATCGGTATTATCCTGATTTTCAAATTTATTTATCAACTTCAGCGGAATTTCAAAGTATAATTCAATATTCTAATTATTTTTTTATGTTTGACAACATAAAAGAAATTGTACCTTCATTTGATTTGAATAAAAATTTTAATTTATTGGTAAATATCAAAAAATTATATCCGAATATAATAGTGGAATTAATGGTAAATGAAGGTTGTATAAAAGGCTGTACAATGAGAAAAGAACACGGGATTTTTACGGCTAATCTAAAAGATATTGATAATATTGCAAATATATTCTTTTCCAATTTCTTTTTTAATTCAAAATGTTCACAAATATTAAATAAGAATTTTTTTAAATATTTAACTCAATGTAATATTATTTATCCTTGGGAATTGAATGAATATAAAAAAATAGGTATAAATAATTTTAAGTTTGTTGGAAGAAACAGTGAAGAATTTACGTCAGGAAAGTATATAGATTATTATTATCTGTACTTAAAAGGAATAGATGATATTAAAAATATTGAAAATATTCCAATACAATATTTCAATAATTATATACTTCAAAATAAAAGTGTAAATTTAACCGTAAAAGAGTATAAAAAATATAGTCCTCAAATAAATCATTTTGTAAAATACGGTCATTTATGCACTTCAATATGCGGGGTAAAATGCAAATATTGTTTTAAATATGCAGAAAAATTAATAAACATTATGCAAAAAAAGAACTTTAAAAATAATAACGGAATTTACGCTGCCTGTACTAAAATTTAATATTTTTTTTAAATCTATATTTACGTAGTATTTTTGCGGAATTAAAATTAATTCCGCATTTTTTTGAAGAATAACAGATTGATAATAAAATAAAGCGGGGTTAATAAAATTACCCGCACTCTAAAAGATATATTAAACAAATATAAAACTATTCTTTAGCCTTTAATGCCTCACGAACTTTTTCATCTATTTCTTTTTCAAGTTCAGGTTTTTCAGCAAAAATTTCTTTAACTTTATCTCTGCCCTGACCTAATTTTTCATCATTATAGCTGAACCATGCACCTGCTTTTTTTACAATATCTAACGATACGGCCATATCCAGAATACAGCCCGATTTACTTATACCTTTTCCGTATATGATATCAAATTCAGCAATTCGAAAAGGCGGTGCTACTTTATTTTTAACGACTTTTACCTTTACTCTGTTGCCGATTTCTTTATCATCTTTTTTTAAAGTTTCGGTTTTTCTTATATCCAGTCTTATACTTGCATAATATTTAAGAGCATTACCGCCTGTTGTGGTTTCGGGGCTTCCGTACATAACACCGATTTTTTGTCTTAACTGGTTTATAAATATAACCGTAGTGTTAGTTTTATTTACAATACCCGTTAATTTTCTGAGTGCTTTTGACATAAGTCTTGCCTGCAAGCCCATTTGCTTATCTTCCATTGCACCTTCGATTTCTTCCTTCGGTACAAGAGCCGCAACGGAGTCAACAACAACAACATCAACAGCGGCACTTCTTACAAGTTCTTCGGTAATTTCAAGTGCCTGTTCACCTGTATCGGGTTGAGAAATTAATAATTCATCAACATTTACACCTAAATTCCTTGCATATTCAGGGTCAAGTGCGTGTTCTGCATCAACGAATGCTGCAATGCCGCCTTTTTTCTGACATTCTGCTACTATATGCTGAGCGAGTGTTGTTTTTCCGCTTGCTTCAGGCCCGTATATTTCTATTATTCTGCCTCTGGGAACTCCGCCTATACCGAGTGCAACATCTAATGATAAAGCTCCTGTAGGTATTGTTTCAACATTTACAGAGGGTCTGTCGCCCAATTTCATTATTGAGCCTTTTCCAAAATCTTTTTCTATTTTATCTATGGCAGCTTTGAGTGCCTTTTGTCTTTCTTCCGAAACATTGACAGTTTGCGGTTCTTTTTCTTTTACCGGCATGATTATTTTTCCCTTTTATCTACAAGGATATTATATCATTATTATTTTTATGCTTGTAAAAATACTTATTTAAAATTAGTAAATTTTTGTAAAAATATTAAATAATTTTTTATTTACATATTTTTATATGGTCGTCAATGGAAGGAAAGGATGTTTATATGTTTGGTTTTAAATTACATGAAGTAAGTAAAGTTCATCATCCTGAAATTCATGAAATTCAGGAAATTCAGGAAACAAAAAAACAAAAGACTGACATCATGGATTTAGTTTTAAATGATGTTATAGGATATAAAGAATCAGACGGGGAACTGAGTTTTAAAGCTGAACAATTAAAAAAAGCTCTGCTTTTGGAAATAACAGAAAATGAGATTGGCTTTAAACCAAGCGAAGAAATAAAAAAAATGCATATCGAGATAAGAACAAAACTTTTATTTGCGAAATCAGATAAAGAAGTTGAAGATGCCGTTGAATTATATAATAAAAGAAAAACTGAAATTATGCAAAAAAATGCGGCAGAAATTACAAGAACACAGATAGAACACACTGAAAAAAAGCCGATTATACAATCAAATTTACATTCTACACCAAAAGAATTTGAAGAAATAAAAGAAATTACGGAAGTAAAAATAGCAGCGGAACCGCAAAATCAGAGTAATGTTAAAAAATACACAGAAGAACAAATAGCACAAGAAGCAGCCGAAAGAACTAAAGCCGAAGCCAAAGCCAAATTGAAAGCGGAGCAGGCTCAAAAATTTTATTCTTCTTTGAGTAATACCGTTACAGGTAAATCTGCACGGGAAAGTGCAGACTTTTTTACTCAAATTCATGATGAACAAATTGCCGAAGAAGCTGCCGAAAGAACTAAAATGGAAGCAAAAGCAGCCGTATTTAAACGTAAAGCTCAAAGATACTATACTTCATTGTCTGATAAAACTTGTGAAAAGTCTGCCGCAAAAAGTGCAGAGGTATTTATACATGATGAACAAATAACAAAAGAAGCACATGCAAGAATAAAAGCGGAAGCAGATGCTAAATTAAAAGCGGAGCAGGCTCAAAAATATTATTCCTCATTGAGTGATTGCACAACAGGTAAATCAGCACAAGAAAGTGCCAAAATTCTGTCAAAAATACCTGAAAATGCACTCAGCCCGCAAGAAGAAAAAATAACCGAAAATATCGCTGAAACAGCTAAAAACAGCAAGGCTTTAAACAAATTAAAATCAATATTTCTAAATAATAAAGGAAAAACTGGTGCGGCAATAATTGCAGGATTAATTATAGGATACAGGCAGCTTAAAAACAAAAATGACAATAATAAAAAATCTGATTAAGCACTATTTTGCTTTGATAATTGATATAATTACACCTAAAAACATTAATAAAGGATAGAATAATCCTTTCATAACGGTAAAAGAACTTGCACCGATTGAAGCAGAGAGTGCAACTGCAATTAAAATTTGTGCTCCGTATGGGATTATGCCCTGTACACAGCATGATGTCGTATCCAAAAGACTTGCGGTTCTGACGGCGGAAACTCCGTATTTTTCCGATAACTCTTTTGCTATAGGGCCTGCAGTTATAATAGCAACGGTATTATTTGCGGTAAATAAATCAATAACTCCAACGAGAAAGCAAAGCCCTATTTCACAAGTTTTTTTATTTTTTATCCAGTGTTCGGTTTCTTTCATTATAAAACCGATACCTCCGTTATAGCGAACAAGCAGAAGAAGTCCTCCTGCAAGCATTGCAACGGTTAATGTATTTGCCATACTTGTTGTTCCTTTTCCAATAAAAGAAAAAGCATCAAAAATATCAAAAATTCCGTAACCGACACCGATGATTGTGTTTAATATAATACCAAATAAAAGCAAAAACATTACATTTATACCGCAAATGCCTAAAACTAAGAGCAGAATATAAGGTAAAACTTTCACATAATTATCTAATGTTAATGCTTGAACTTCTAATTGAACAGCAGCAGTTGAAAATATCGGAAGTGAGTATAAAATCAAGCATATAACAGCAGAAATCCAAATGATTTTAAAATTTGCAAACATTTCATCACGCATTTTAACATTAAGACTTCTGCTAGCAGCAATTGTAGTATCGGAAATCAATGACATATTATCGCCAAACATAGCACCTCCGACTACCGCACCAAGAACTATAGATGTATTAAGTCCGAAAGATTCTGATATTGAAACTGCAATAGGTATAATAGCAGCTATTGTTCCGCAGGAGGTTCCTATTGACAGTGAAATCAATGCCGAAATTATAAACAGTCCCAATACCATAAATTGAGCAGGAACAAAATGCTGTGCAATATTAACGGCAGCTTCAACTCCGCCTACGGCTTGAGCTGTTGCCGTAAATGCACCTGCCAGAATAAATACAAGACACATTATCATTATGTCTTTATTACCCATTCCAAGTGCAAATAGTTCTATCTTTTTTGATAATTTTTCCCTATGATTTAATATTAAAGCAGCAGCGGAAGATATTATAAATGCTACCGTCATTGGAACTTTTGAAAAATCTCTCGTCCAAAGAGAAAATCCGAAATAAAACAGAATGAAAACAATAAAAGGAATTAATGCTTTAAAACTCGATTCTCTCCATTGTTCCGTTTCTTGAACGCTCATTAACTTCTCCATACCTTATTTAATTCTACTTCAAACAGTATAAATTTAAACGAAATAAATAACAGAGGTAAATTATTTTTTACAATTTATGAAAAATTATAATTTTATGTTATATTGTAAAATATAGTCTATAATTTAATAAAGGAAAATATATGATATCGGTAAATGATTTAAAAACAGGTTTAACACTTGAAATAGACGGCGGTCTATGGAATGTTGTAGAATTTATGCACGTAAAACCAGGAAAAGGTGCAGCGTTTGTAAGAACAAAACTTAAAAATGCCGAAACGGGCAACGTAGTTGAAAAAACATTCAGAGCAGGTGAAAAAGTCGCTAAAGCTACTCTTGATAAAAGAGATATGCAGTATCTCTATAAAGAAGGTAATGACTATGTAATGATGGATTTGGAATCTTATGAACAAATCTCTGTTTCAGCAGATAAAATAGGCGATGGTGTTAAATATTTAAAAGAAAATATGAATGTAGCAATTCTTCTTCACGGTACAAATATTATAGGTGTTGATATACCGAATTTTGTTGAACTGGAAGTTATTGATACACCTCCTGCAGAAAAAGGAAATACAGCTCAAGGCGGAACAAAACCTGCAACTCTCGAAACAGGAGCTGTTGTAAACGTGCCTTTCTTTGTTACGACAGGTACGGTTATAAGAGTTGATACAAGAACAAATGAGTATTTAGACAGAGTTTAATAAAATGAAATTTGATTTGGAATATCTTGAAAAACTGGCTAAAATCGTTCGTGAAAACGACTTGAGTGAAATAACTTTGGAAGATGATGAAAGAGCAGTTTCTTTCAGACGTGAGAAACCTCAGGCTTTGGTTGGTGCAATACCTCAGGTTATGGGGGCAACTGCTACTTCTCAGGTTGTTTCTGCTCCCGCAAAAAAAGCTGATGATACAAAAACATCTGCTCATAAAGGAAAGCCCGTTACGGCTCCTATGGTAGGTACGTTTTATTCGGCACCTTCACCAAATGATGCTCCTTTTGTTAAAGTTGGAGATAATATTTCTATTGGTCAGATTATTTGTATAATCGAAGCAATGAAATTAATGAACGAAATTGAAGCGGATGCATCGGGTAAAATTACCGAAATATGCGTTAAAAACGGTGACAGCGTTGAATTTGGTCAGGTTTTAATGTATGTTGAATAATAAATAAACGAAAGTTTATAAAAATATTATGCTTTTAACAATAGATATAGGTAATACACATATAACGCTGGGTGTATTCAGCGGTGATGTTATAGTTCATTCTTGGCGGCTTTCAACTGAAATAACAAGGACGGAAGATGAACTCGGAATTTTTATAAAGAATTTGTTACGTGAAGCTGATATTCAAGATAAAGTAAAACATGCCGTTATATCAAGTGTTGTTGTTCAATTAACAGAACCCGTTGAAAGAGCCGTTGAAAAATATATAGGAATTAAAGCTCTTTTAGTTTCGCACAAAATGCGAATGAATGTTCAAATTAAAACCGATAATCCTTCACAGGTCGGTGCGGATAGAATTGCGAATGCGTGTGCAGCGGCTTCACTTTATCCTTCTCCTTCTATTGTTATTGATTTTGGTACTGCAACTTCTTTTGATATTGTAAATTCCCAAAAAAAGTTTATAGGCGGTATTATTACGGCAGGTATGAAAATTCAAGCAGAAGCATTAAGTTCTCACACATCAAAACTTCCGAAATTAAATATTGAAGCACCTAAAAATGCAATAGGAAAAAATACTATAGATGCAATGTTATCCGGAATTGTTCGTGGTCATGCAGCAATGATAGACGGATTGATATTTGAATGTGAAAGGGAATTGGGTGAAAAAGCGGTTATTATTGCAACAGGCGGTTATTCGTCCGTTATCAGTGATTATATTACCCGAAAATTTGATTATATCAATCCCGATTTAACACTAATCGGACTTAAAGTATTGTTTGAAATGAATTAATTCAAGCACTTATCTAAAAATACTGATATAATTTAATTATGAAAATTTACCTAAAAAATGAATTTAATAAATTAATACCCGAAAATATCAGAAAATGTATAGAACAAGCAGGATATTCAGCTGAATTATCAAATATAAAAATATATTTAATCGGCGGAATAGTAAGGGATTTAATATTAAATAATGCAATAAAAGATATAGATATAACGGTTGAAGGGGATGCCATAGAGTTTTGTAAAAAACTTGAACAAACAGGAAATTTTAAAGTTATAACTACGCAAGAAAACTTAAAAACCGCAAAAGTAATATACAATTCAGATATTATTATTGATTTTGCATCAACGAGAGAAGAATATTATACTTCCGGCGGACAATTGCCGATTGCGGATAATTTCGGATGTTCACTCAAGGAAGATGTTAAAAGACGTGATTTTACAATAAATACAATGGCTCTTAATCTTACAGGAATTGATAAGTATGCCCTTGTTGATTATTTTGACGGATATAATGACATTAAGAAGAAGCAAATTAGAATTATACATGACAAAAGTTTTATGGATGATCCTTCAAGAATAATTCGTGCAATTAAATTTCAAATGCGTTTTGATTTTGATATTGAAAATAAAACAAATACATTAATGCAAAATTATCTTGATAGTGTGGATAATAAAATTCCTTTGGAACGAATTAAAAATGAATTAAAGCAATATTTCAGCATAAAAAAAGATAATATCTACAATAATTTTATAGATAAAAAAATATATAAACTTATATGTAATAAGCCTATAACTCATTTTAATAATGACAGACTGATTGAAGTTAAGAATTATATGGATATAAATAACTTGTATTTGGTTTATATGGTTTTACTGCTTGTAAATTCTGATTTTGACAGCAAAAGATTAAATTTAAATACAAATGAACAAAAAATTTTAAATGAAGTAAAAACTCTTTTACCAAATTATCCCATAGATAAAAATGATAATATTAAAATATATAATTCTTTTGTTAAAACATCAGAATTAACTCCGGTAATTTATTATTTAATAACGGGCGATATTTCAGTTTTTAAATTTTGGGAAAAATTAAAATACGTAAAAGTTGAAATATCAGGCAAAGATTTGATTAATCTCGGATATCCGCCTTCCTGTTTATTTGGAAAATTGTTTAAAGAAATCATTAAATTAAAACTAAACGGAAAAATAATAACAAAAGAAGATGAAATAAAATTTGCGATTAATTATTTAAAGGGGTATTCCGAATAAAAAACATTTCTATATCTCATCTGTGAAAAAAATTTAATTTATTATAAAATAATAAGTATGGAAATATTGAATAAATTAAAAAATCAGGTAATAATTTCTGTTCAGGCTATGAAGGGGGAACCTTTATATGAGGAAGCAGCAATTAATGCAATGATGAAATCGGTTATAAATGGCGGTGCAAAAGGATTAAGGCTAGCTGGGGAACGTGATATAAAAAACGCAAAACACTTTTTTAATGTACCTGTTATAGGTTTAACTAAACCCGATAAACTTCCTGAAAATTGGAAATCGGTTGTTTATATTACTCCTGCATTAAAAGAAATTAAAGAAGTAATAAATGCAGGTGCAGATATAGTTGCAAGGGATGCAACTCAGCGTATGCGTCCAAAAGAAAGTTTAGAGGAAATTATTAAATATATAAAAATTTCTAACAGACTTGCTATGGCTGATATTTCAACATTAGAGGAAGGAATAAAAGCAAGGGAACTCGGATTTGATATAATTTCAACAACATTATCGGGGTATACTCAAAATTCTGTTAATAATAATGATGAACCCGATTTTCAACTATTGGAACAATTGGTAAAAAAACTGGATTGTCCTGTTTTTTTAGAGGGCAGAATTTGGGAGCCGAATCAAGTAGATAAGGCATTTGACTTAGGTGCATATTCTGTAGTGATAGGTTCAGCTGTAACAAGACCGCAGCTTATAACAAAAAGATTTATTGAAAGAGGATAAAGTGGCGAAAATATTAGCGATAGATGTAGGCGGAACAAAGATTGCTTATGCTGTTATAGATGAAAACGGAAAATTTTTAATTGAAATTCAGCGTATAGCAACCCCAAAAGATATAAAAAATCTTAAAATAACGTTTGAGAATATAATAAAAACTTTTGAAAAGGAAATTGATGCGGTAGCATTTGCGACAGCAGGTGCCGTAAATTTATCAAATACAAAAGTAGAATCATCAACTGCAAACATGCCGGAAGGATATCATTTAATTGATTTTTCAACATTAACAAATAAACCTGTATACGTTGAAAATGATGCAAATGCGGCGGCATGGGCAGAATATAAAGTCGGAGCGGCACAAGGTGAAAATAATACAATAACAATAACACTGGGGACAGGTGTTGGCGGCGGATTTATAGTTGACGGAAAACTTTTACGGGGAAAATCAGGCAGAGGCGGAGAAGTCGGTCATATAAAAATAAACAGCAGAAATAGGAAATGCACCTGCGGAAGGAAAAATTGCTTTGAATGTTATGCTTCCGGAACGGGATTGAAACGGACTGCAGAAGAAATTGCCGAAACAAATGAAATATTTAAATCAGGTATATACAAAAATAAAAATCCAAAGGATATAACTACTTATGATATAACTGAAGGTGTAAAACAAAATGACAAATATTCTCTTGAAGTTTTCAATATATGGAAACAAGATATTATAACGGGAATTTCGGGAATTGTAAATATTTTTGACCCTGACAGCGTAATAATATCAGGTGGTATGGGGGAATATATCAATACGGAAGAAATTCAAAATGCAGTAAATGCACAAAACGTAGTATCTCCCGTAAAAATAAAACATGCAAAAGCCGGAAATAATGCAGGCATGATTGGTGCTGCTTTATTGGCTGCAGAAAAATTGTTGTATAATAAAAATAAGTGAGGATAATATGAAAACAATATTAAAATTGTCGTGTTTGATTTTGATAATTTATGCTGTTTACTTTCCTATCACATATTTTGGTAAAAACAGCGACAAAATGGAAGTCAGGGTAAGTCATATTTTGGTTAATTCCGAAGAAGAAGCAAAAATAATACGTCAAAATATTTCGGACGGAAAAAATTTTGAAGATATGGCAAAAGAATATTCATTAGATTCAAAAGAAACAGGCGGAGATATAGGCTATACGCAAAGAGGACGATTAGAAAACAGCATAAATAATGCGGTTTTTACCCTGAAAAGAAATGAACTTTCACAGCCGATTGAAACAAAATACGGATGGCATATAGTTAAAGTAACGAAAATAAAATATTATTCGGATGAAAGTAATTTTAAGTATAACCCGTATAAATATTTGGAGTTACAAGAAATATAAATTTATTGAAAATATTTTATTTTTAATTTATAATATATTCGTAAATTAAAGAGGGAATAATATTATCATGGCAAAAAATCAACTCCCTGAAGGGGTAGGCAAAAAGATAGTTGAGGCATTAAAAAGACAGGCTGAAGCAGATATAACACCGATACAGTCGATAGATAGCAATATTAATGAGAATGATGTAACGGATGCCGATTTTGATGCACTGCAAGAAGTATCGTCACAAAAAAATAACGAAAATGTAATTGTAGAAGAAGAAAACAGTGTTTCTGAAACATTTAATATAAATATCGATGAAAATACAAATTCGGAAGAGTCAACATTTGATATAAGCAAAATGCAGGAAGAAACATTTACACCAATAGTAAATGAAAATGTTTCGGATACTAAATTTGATGTTCAAAATATGAAAGAAGAAAATTTAACAGAAACAACATTTGATATACAAAGTATGAATGATAGTGTATTAAACAAAGCAACGGAAGAAACGGAACCTACATTAGAGCATCCGTTAAAAGAACCTATTCCTGAAACACCTTTATTTAAATCAGGAAATGAAGCAGCTTTATCATTTAAACCTCAATCCGGTATGGCAATATCATCGTTTAATACAAATATGCCTTTAAGTGAAGAACCTAAGAAATCTGTAGTTTCAACAACAGTGTCAATCAGAATTCCTACAAATGTTGCAGTATTAAGAAATCTAATATCGTCACTTCCTGTCGGAGTTACAAAGCAGACGGGTGCACAAATAATAAGACAAACTCTTGAAGCTATGGGATTGCCGATGGCTGGTGTTTTAAAAGAAGCACAGGAAGTTCAGGAAGAATTGAATACAAATACAAGAGAATGTATGTTAAAAATTCAAGAATATAAGACTAACATTATGCAATTAGAACAATCTGTACAAGAGTATCAAAAAAATGTAACTCAAATTAATGATTTGGTAAGTTTATTCCTGTTAACAGACAGAAAATAGGAATTATAAAATATAGGAGAGATGCGAACAATATTGTTCGCATCTTTTTTATAAAATTTTTTATTAGAGATTTAATAAAAGAATAAAAATGCATTGACAATACAAAATCTCTATGCTAGTCTATAAGTAAGGTTTTGAGCTGGTAGTTCAAAATTTTAAAGTTAAGTAATGGGCTTGTGGCGCAGCGGTAGCGCAGGGGACTCATAATCCCTTGGTCGTAGGTTCGAATCCTACCGGGCCCATTT
>CAJONH010000313.1 GCA_905235825.1 Candidatus Gastranaerophilales bacterium | reverse complement strand
GGTACGAGTTACGGGCTTTTCTGTTGAATTTGAAATTTTAAGAAGTGAGGAATAGGTCTGCGTTTTGTATTTCTTTTTGATTTTTCAAAATAATTCTGCTGAGTAGTTACTAGACTTATTTAATGTAAAGAAATATATAAACTAATTATATTGATAGAAATTAGCTTCTTTATATTTTCTGTATTCGGTTATTTTTGCATAAAAATCAGGCCACCAAAGACGGACAAGTCCGTCTATTATTCCGACATCATCATAATATCTGTCAGGATGCTGATTAATAAACCTTGTATTAAAATTATCCATCATCATAGGAGTCATTGCAGTACCTCGTATTGCGGCTTGACCGCTTGCTATTTTTAATGCATTAATTCGCTGTGCTGCACTTCCTTTTCTTATTTCGTCAAAATAATCCATTTCAAGCCGTTCAATTCGGTCAATATTGTTATCATCATCAAAAGTCATTCTGTAAATACGTTTTTCCATAACCTCAAGGGCTTTAAACTGCTGAACAGTTAAATTTACAAGTCTTGGGTTATCTGCCGTATTTTCTATTTCCAGAGAAATACCGGAAGAAGCTGAAAAACACATAAAAATAAACCAGACAATCAATATTTTCGGCAAATTTGCCATAATCATACATTCCTTAAACTATCATATCTAATCTAGTTACAATTTACTCGACACCTTTTATAGTTTAAGATTGATTGACAAAACAATAACCGCTCTTATGTATATTGCATAAGAGCGGTTATTAATTTATTTATAATTTTAATTATGTATTAGCACCGGCTGTTTCTTTTTCATTTTCAGCTGCTATTTTTGCAGATTCAACAGCGGCATTAGCATTGCTTTGTTCCGCACCGGTAACTGTTATTCTGGTTGATTGGAAATTTGATGTTCCTGAATTAATGTCTGATTGAATTTCAGACGGTTTTGAAAATATTGAATCATAAAATCCGCTGTTTGCAGTGAAGGCTTCTTGACCTAATGTAAGTGTATTACTTAATGAAGTAATTTCATCGGAAGAAGAATTTGTTGTTATTAAAATATTGTTTAAGTCGTTGTTAAATCCGTTTAATCTTCCGTTAGAACTGTTTAAAGAACCTATTGAACTACTCAATGTTCCCATTTGTACGCTTGCTTGAGAATATATATTATTTACGCTGTTTGAATCAAATGATACACTGCTGAATGCATTTGCAATAGCATCTGCTTTTGCTTCCTGTGTCATTGATGTATCATTTTGTATTTTTTCAATTTGGCTTTCTACGCTGTTTGTATAATCTTTCTGTGCTTTTTGTGCTGCTGTTCTTACTTGTGAGAATAAATTATTAATTGCACTTATTCCGTCTTTTATTGCATTAACCAGACCATTGCCTGTTGAAATTTCGGTATCTATAGATGATGCGTATGAATTAGCTAAAGCTAACTGTTCAGGTGTTAATTCATCATCAGCTGCGGCTTCGTCACCATTTCCGAATGTATCTGAACTTCCCGCATCGATTGCTTCAAGTTTTGATTGCAAATCTGTTTCGGATGTATATGCAATAACTTGACCGTTGTATTCAGCTTTTCCTGCTGCCGTAATTGTTAAACCTGAAAATTGTGTTTGTAACTGTTCAATACTCATCTTATACCTCTTTTCGTATTTATATCTCGTATATATATAAAGTATATACGAGATATAAGATTGCGTGTTAAGATGAATTTTTTATTAAATTTTCCTAAAACCCCTTTATTGACTGCTTTTTAGTGCTTTACATTTCTTAATGTTTGTTTATTATACAGTTACAGTGTCTTTATTTTTATCTTCTTCAGCAGCGGCTTCAGCATCTATAGTTGCTGATTGAATTGCTGCATCTGCACTGCTTCTTTCATTGTCTGTAGTTGTAATTCTTAATTCTTGTACCTCTGTTGTGCCGGATGTAATATCTGATTGAATTTCAGACGGTTTTGAGAAAATTGATTCATAGAAACCGCTGTTAGCCTCGAAGGTATTTTGACCTAATGTAAGTGTAGTGTGTAATGATGTAACTTCACCTGATTGAGAAGCTGTTTGGGATATAACACCTGATAAATTATTGTTATATGTAAAGATATTTTTATTTGAAGTATTTAAATTATTTATTGAAGAACTTAAAGTCCCCATCTGTGTGCTTGCTTGAGAATATATATTATTTACGCTGCTGTCATCAAAAGAAACACTGCTGAATGCATTTGCAATAGCTGCTGCTTTTTTATCTTGTGACATTGTAGTATCATCTTGTATTCGTTGAATTTCATCTTCAACATCATTTGTATAATCATTTTGAGCTTCTCTTGCGGCTGAACTTACTTGTGAGAATAAATTATTAATTGCACTTATTCCTGCTTGTATTACACTAACTAAACCGTTTCCTGTTGATACTTCGCTGTTTATTGATGCAGCGTATGAATTAGCTAAAGCTAATTGTTCTTCTGTTAATTCATCATCTGCCGCTGCTTCTTCACCGCCGGCATACTCATCGGAACCGTTTCCTCCGAGAGCTTCAAGTTGTGTTTGTAAATCAGTTTCGGACGTATAATTGATTTCCATACCGTTATATACGGCAAGTCCTTCTGATTTAATTGTAAGTCCTGTGAATTGTGATTGTAATGCACTGATACTCATGTTGTCCTCTTTTCGTTTTCTGTACCTTTGTATATATAAAGTATATATCAAAACGAAAATTGCCTTTTTGAGAAAAAATATTTTAAAACCTTTGAAAATTGATTAATTTCAAAGGTTTTTCAAGTTTACAAAACTTAATATAGCATATATTCCTTATATAAAATCATCTTTAAAAGACGGCTTTAAAGAGAAAAATTTTTAGCCTACTAAGCCCGAATCATCATATTCACTGGCTTTAACCATTATAGCGTGTTCTACGGGATTTTCTTTTTTGATGGAAGTATCAAACGGTGCATCTTCAAAGCTGTATTCTTCTTTTTCTCTTTTAATTTGATTTTCATCAACCAGTTTTTTAGCGAGCTCAGCTATTTCATATACAAGTTGATATCTGTTTTCTGTTGTTTCGTTCAATTCCCATGCTATTTTTATAATTTGGTTCATTATTACCTCCATTTTATAAAATTATAATACTATGCTCATTTTTCAATATCAAGAGAAAAGAAAAATACGGTTCTATATTCTTAATATAAGTATTGCTGTTATAAAACGTATTGCGTGATATAATAAAACTGCGGATTATTTTAAATGAGGCTTTTGAATATGAATTTTTTCTTTATTTCTTTAATTGTTGTTATTATGGCAATAAATGCACCCGATGCTTTTGCCCTCCCCGGAATTGATGCAGGTTCGGTTAACAGTAAAGCCGTTCTTGATATGAGATTACACGAAGCTGTTTCAAGAACACGTGAAAAAAATGAAGCTATACAAAAAGAAAATGATATGGAAAGAAAAAAAGCTCTTGATACGATAAATCAGACTGCTTTATCCGATATTAAGTACGTTACTTTTGTTAATAATGTTTCCGTTCCATCAAGAGAATTATTTTCTGTTATTCAAAGTCATATAAATCAGCCTATGAATCCTGAGAATGTTTCTGCCGTGAGAAAAGAAATTATGAGATATTATCAAAAAAAAGGTTATTATAGTGCATTAGCGACAGTAACTTCCGAGAATACACAAACGGGAGAATTGGTATTAGATATAAAAGAAGGCGGAAGAAATTCCATTATTATTGAACCGTCGTTTTAATCAGAAATACATAGTCAGATATTTTATATAAAAATAAAAGCTCTGTGCAGATACGATTTTGTTACCTGTGAAAGCTCCACAGGTGGGTAAGTGCCTTAACAAATCCGTTTCCTGCTGCACGGCAGGTCTACTGCATTGTTATTAGAGTCATCTTTCCCTATTAATCAAGATGTAGGAACAAAATAAATACCCGCATAGAGCAATTACATTATAACATTATTATTTTATATCTGCAACCTTATTGGCAAGAGGCGGGTATTAACTAAATAATGGAATTGAAAATAAAAAATATGAAAGCATATACTAAACTCTGTTTAATTGCATACTGAAACTTTAAGATAATATAATACCTGTTTCAAAAAATCTGTTCCAAGGAAAATAGTAGTTTATCTTTTTATCAATAGGGAATTTTGCAGTAATAATTTTTTCATATTCTGCCATATTTTCTTTTAATATTTCAGGTGAAAGATTTGTAATATCATTTCTTATTTTACTGCGGACATTTGCCTGATATGCCCAATCATCCAAAAATCTTACGGTTTGAAGTTCATTAAAAGCATTTTTATCAGGTTTTTTAGCCTTATAATATGTTAATGCTCCCGATATTACACTTCCAAGGGTATTTCCCGTAGTATTCCATGCTGCATATCCGTAAAAATTTTTTAAATCTTTAGATAAAAGTTTAGATACAAAATTATTATCACTGCCGTTCGCATTCAATATATCCGCAACAATATAGGGTTTTTCGGGTAAATTTAAATTTCCGCTGAACAGGGGAACATCAACATTCATAACCAATTCTCCCTGTTCCTGCTTAAAATTATTAACGAGAAGTATCATATCGTAGTTCTGTTCATTTGCCACGATACCGCCCGATAGTTCTATTTGACTTTCTACCGATTGTTTTACCGTAATATCCTCATATTTTGATAATCTTTCAATTCCAAACGGATAAGAATATACAGGATATATTTTGATTTCTTTTTCTTTATTCAATGCTCTCGAAAGTAATGTCAACGGTAATTCGTCAGCACCCGTTTTAATGAAAACATTGTTTAATCCTTGTGCGTGTATTTTTAACTCTTGTGCTTCAAGGATATTTAAACCGAATTTTGCACAATCATCTTTTGAAAATACCAGTGTATCAATCAAACCTTGCCGTTTAAGTTCTATATAGTATTTATTAACTTCAAAATTACGTCTTCTTGTATCAAGATAATCCTGTAAAATTTCTTTTGGAACATCCGTTTTAAACATGCCTTTTTTATGAAAATTATATGAATATTCAAAAATTTTTTTACCCCATGAACTCCAGTAAGGTTTTTCTTCTTCATTAATATTATTATTGGAAATTCTCATTATACCGGAAAAAGCAAATACTTTAGCCTTTGTATTTTTCAATATTGTAAAAAGTTCATTTATCCTGTGAATAATAACCTCAATACTATCATTGCTTCTTCTTGAAGGAATTAATCCTCCGTACGCAATTGTATCAAGAGATATTATAAAAATATCAATATCTTTTAATTCACTTAACCAATTAATAATTTTATCCGTTTTGGCCGCTTTGGTTAAATTCCCCATTAAATCAAAATCAGGAAGATACAAACTGTGTTCTTTATCCTGCGAGGTAATTAATTGAGGAAGTTTGTAGCATACAGGTCTGTTATCTATCGGAATAAGAGCTATTTTGGACATATATTTTCCTCTAAATTATTTAAGATATCATCGGTGAGTGATAGAAATTCATTAATAATATTAGCAGGCTGAACTATTTTACAATTTTCTCCGTATTTTAAAAGTCTGTGCAGTAAAGTATCAAAATCTTCTTTTGTATTAGTTATGCGTAAATACCCCTCGCCGAAATCATTTAATGTTTCCCACGACTTTATTTTATATGATTTTGATAATCTTCCGTATACCTCATATATAACAGAACTTTTGGATTCAACATCGGATGCCAGCCTTGGACTTCTTTTTACCGACATTACAGAACTTACACAAATTCTTTTATTCCTCAACATTGAAGGATTATAGCACATTACATAATAATTGCCTTTTTCTTCCATAATTTTTTTTATGGCTGCATCAATTGTTTCTTCTTTTCCGTTACGTTTTTTATATGTTATTGTAACTTCCGATTTATCCTCCAGCAATTGTTTGAGTGTATTCACCATATTAACTTTTAAAGTATCACTGTATGATTTATTTTCAATTTGTTTTAATTCATCTTTCAAATTAAGATTTACATATTTACTAAGACGGGAAATGAATTTTTTTAGTATTTCTTCTTTATTTTTATTATTTAATTTCGAAATTGATTTTATTAACTTTATAAGGAGTTTTTCTTCATTCAAAGTCAAATCTACACCGATAAGTGCATTTTTAAGACAATATTCATTATTCTTTTTTTCAATATTAAGACCTAATACTTCAAATGTATTAAAATACTTTAAATATGCTTCATTTGTGTAAGCATTGCTTATTTCTCCGTTGGATTTTAATTTTTCAATAATTGTTTGTTTATTACAATCAGACTCCAGAAGTATTTTTAAAACCTCAATAATTCTCAAGCCTGTATCGTGGCTTTTTTCAGACTTATTCATTTTTATACCTCTTTTGTATTTGTTTTATTTTATTAATTAATTTTTCACGAAAAGAATCAGGCATAATTATTTTGAAATCACGTCCAAAAAGTAATAAACGCTGAATAAACATAAATTCATTTGAAACTTCCGCTTCTACCGTTATTTTATCATCTGTTCTTTGTATAATTTTTTCATTGGATTTCGGTTCAAAAGTATTAAAAGATTCTCCCGTAAGTTCATAAATTACCTGAAAGAAAGGAGATATATCTTCCATTTGGTTTAAAGATACCGAATTAACTTTTAATATTTTGGAAACTTCAAAAAAACTGTTACTGTTATATTTGTAATTATAAGCACAGAGGTAAACTTTTTTATTGTCATATAAAATTTTTAACGGAATAATATCGGTATTTTCTTCGCCATACTTAGGCGATTTATATGCTATCTGAACTTTTTTTCCCATTATATTAGAGTTTGATATTTCTTTCAAAATATCCAAATTAATATCTGAAAGTAATTTTGAATTTGAAATCTTTTGAATTTGTTCATTATCGAATGTAAGAGAAACAATTTTATCATATAAATCATTTATAATAAAAACTTCGTTTAAAGATAATTCGGAAGCCAAATCTTCACGTAATTCAATCAACAGATTAAGTTCTTCTTCGGAAATATTTAATTTAAAAGGATGATAAAGAATTTGCAGTTTGTGATTATTACTCTTAGAAGGTTTTGAAAATACACATCCCGCACTTTTTAATGTAAGAATATCAAACCTTATTGTATCTTTTGAAACTTCTTTTTTTAAATAAATGTCATTTTTAATAATTTCAATAAGTTCTTCAACTGTTCTCGGTTTTATAAGAAGTGATTTTAATTCTAAAAAAATTCTATAGCCTGTCGTACTAATCCAAATACTTTTTTGTCTGTCTTTTACCGATATATCTTCCATAAACATATTGTAAAATAAACTTTAAAAAAATATAAGATTATTTACAAATCGTGTAAATAAATGTGAATTATGTATTATAATCAAACTATGGTAAAAGAGTGGAATGAATATTTTTTAGAGATAGCAAAAACATGTGCATCAAGATCAAATTGCATAAGAGCACAGGTTGGTGCCGTAATAGTCGGTGAGGATAAAAAGATAAAAGCGACAGGATATAACGGCACACCTACAAAAGTAATTTCCTGCAATGAAATTGGGAAATGCTACAGAATAGAACATAATATTCCGTCCGGAACAAGATATGAAACATGCAGAAGCATTCATGCAGAACAAAATGCCATCATTCAAGCGGGGCAGGACAGATGCAAAGATGCAGCAATGTACATATACGGTCATAATTTTATTTGTATATTGTGTAAACGTTTTATAGTACAAGCGGGAATAAAAGAAGTTTATTTAAGAAAAGATGACTCTATGCCTATTGAACACATTTTTGTAGAAGATATAAAAAAAGAATTATCACTTGCATCTGCTCCTAATTGAGTACTTTTGAAAAAGAATAAAAAGCGTTAATCATCTTTCAGGTGGCAGGGGAAACAAAATAAGCAAGGGTTGACTTTAGTCAACCGATTTATTTTTGGCAGCCCGCAGTCTGCTCTACAGACTGCGGGGTTGATACTTTTGCAAGTGCAAAGCCGGATTAAATAAACAATCAGAGTCTTTTGTTCTTTCTTTTCAAAATTTCTTTTGCAATTATTATATCTGACGGATAAGTAATTTTAATATTATCTTCGCTTCCCTCAGCAGCATAGACCGGAGTTAAATCATATCTGAGAACAAGACTGCAATCATCGGTAGCACTGTTATAATTTTCATTTTGAGCCAGTTCATGAGCTTCTTTAATCACGGCATATCTAAAACATTGCGGAGTCTGACACCGTTTAATTAATGCTCTGTCCGGTACTTTTTTTATCAAATTATTCTCATCAATTTCAATAATAGTATCAGATACCGGTAAAACAACATTAACAGCCTGATATTTTTCTAACGCTTTAATGCAATTATCAATAATATCGCTATTTATAAAAGGACGAACAGCATCATGTATTAAAACATTATCAATCCATTTTCCCGCTAATGCATTAAGTGCATTATAAGCACTTTTTTGTCTTGTTGAACCGCCTTTTATAACACCTCTTACTTTTGAATACTTAAACGAGATTTCTTTTGTTAAATCAATATAATCAGGATGAGAAACAATTATAACGGAACTTATGGCTTTATGATTTTCAAATGCTTCTATCGAATATTCCAAAACAGTTTTATCATTAATTTTATAAAATTGTTTTGGAATATCAAGACCTAATCTTGAGCCTGTACCGGATGCGAGTATTATAGCACAATTTTTCATGGCTTAATTATACTATAAAATTTTTTTATCATATATAAATTTACACATTTTAATATACTAACGATTTATATGCCAAATAAAATAAAAATAATGAACCTGTTATTAATGCATATTGCTTTTGAATTTTACAAAATATATTTCCTGCATGAAAACCTGTTTCCGATAATATAAAAGTAATTATACCTATTAAAATTGCAGCTTTTATAACATTAACATCCAACAATTTTAACGATATTCCTGCTCCCAAAGCATCTATACTTGTTGCAAGCGATAACCCTAATATACAAATTAATGAAATACAGTCTGATATTTTTTCTTTATTTTCACAAAATGCATCATGCAAAAATTTTAAGCCTAAAATTAAGAAAATTATAAATACTATAATTTTTGAATAAATTTTCAGATATTCATATACAAAGCCTGTTAAAATCCAGCCCAAAACAGGCATTATAAATTGAAACAATCCAAAGAATACAGCAAGATATAAAGAATTTTTTATACGATTATTGCATATAACCAATCCGTATGAAAAACTTACAAGCATTGCATCTGTTGCAAGTGCAACAGATAACATTATCAGTTCATTTATATTCATATACAGAATTTTATCATAAATATCTAATCTTGTTTCGCACTCTGCCGCTTCTTTAAATCGGCTTATCACGAAATTTGCTCGGGCAATTTTTTCAGAAGTGGCGGCAAATCAAACAAAAATCAAGAACGGAAAGAGGACAAAAAATTAATTCTTTTTCTTAATTAATTTTAG
>CAJONH010000312.1 GCA_905235825.1 Candidatus Gastranaerophilales bacterium | reverse complement strand
TAATGGGGATGGCATAGACGGAGTATAAATTTTTAAAAGAGTTGTACTGTTATCTATATTTAAAACTTTTTCCGCTTCTTTTGTCGTTTTTACAAAATCTTTTTCTTCTTTTGTTGACAATGCACGTCCAAAACCGATGCAAAATGTATTACTTGTATACATTACATTCTCCCTCATTTCATAAACACATGCATGACAAGAACCAAACAAAATTATTTTTGCTAGTATTTTTAAAATATTTTATAGATAATTTACCTATTTAATTTGATATAAAAAATATTATATAGTATTCTGATATAGGGATATTTATCAGAGGATTTGAAATGAGAAAAATATTTTTTACGGCTGTAATTATGTTAATCGGTATGACTTCTTTTTCAGCCGATTGTAAAAGTTATAAACTGGACAACGGGCAAAATGTTATTATTGAAGAAGTTCACGATAACCCTATTGTTATAATTGATACCTGGATTAAAACAGGTTCCATAAATGAAACAGATGAAAATAACGGAGTTGCTCATTTTCTTGAACATTTATTTTTTAAAGGAACTTCCAATCATCCCGCAAAGGAGTTTGACCGCATTTTAGAAGCAAAAGGAGCTGTAACAAATGCTGCAACAAGCAAAGATTACACACATTATTATATTTTAATCCCTTCAAAAGATTTTGAACTTGCACTTGAACTGCATTCGGATATGCTGTTAAATCCGCTCGTACCAAGAAAAGAAATGGAAAAAGAACGTAAAGTCGTTATAGAAGAAATTTCAAAAAATAATGATAAACCTACAACAGTTCTTTTTAGAAATCTTACACGTAATTTATATAAAATACATCCGTATAAAAGAGATATAATAGGAACAAAAGAAATTATAGAAACTGTTTCAAGAGAACAAATTCTTGATTTTTATAATAAATGGTATATTCCCGCAAATATGACAACCGTCATTATCGGTGATGTTGATACACAAAAGGCTTTAGAACTTGTTAAAGAGAATTTTAACTCAAAAACCTCAAGCAGCAGAAAAAAATTAAATCCTGTTTATAAAATGGATAAAAAACCTTCCGCTAAAATTGAAACAAAAGAAGAACTTCAAATTGAAAACGGTTATCTTTTAATAGGATTTAAAGGTGTAAAATCCATGACGGATAAGGATTCTTATGCTCTGGATGTTCTTGCAACAATATTAGGGGACGGTAAATCGTCAAGATTATACAAACAATTAAAAGAACAAAAACAGCTTGTTCTTTCAATTGGTGCATCTCATTCTTCAATGCGGGATGATTCCCTTTTTTATATTTCAACTAATTATTTAACGGAAGATGTTGAACGCTTAAAATCGGAAATTTTTGAAGAAATAAAAAAACTTTCCGAAAACGAAATTTCTGAAGATGAAATAAAAAAGGCAAAAAATATTATAGAAAGAGATACATATTATTCACGGGAATCCGTATCAAATATTGCATCAGAAATAGGATATACGGTAACACTTACGGGAAATTTGGATTATTATAAAAACTACATTGAAAATATAAACAAAGTAACAGCAAAAGATTTACAAAAAGCAGCAAAAACATACTTAAATGAAAATAGTGCCGCAATATCGGTAATTTTACCGTCAAGAGAAGGTAAACCCGAAATAAAAAAAGAACCGCTTAAAAATTACAGTGCAAAAGTTTTAAGCTGGGATAAAGATACAACAAAATATGAACTTGAAAATGGTGCAATACTTATAATTACACAAAATAATGCAAACGATATAATAGCAATGGAAATGAGTTCAAGAGGCGGTAACTCTCTTGAACAGATACCCGGAACTGCATCTGTTACTGCATCAGTAATGATGAAAGGAACAAAAAATTATAAAAATCAGGAACTTGCACAATTACTTGAAGAAAACGGCATAATTATTCAACCGGCTGCAAGCGGCGATTCGTTCGGAATATCGGCTAAATATACAAAGAATGAAAAAGATTTGGCTCTTGAACTTTTTGAAGAAGTTTCAAAAAAGGCTTCTTTAGATTCTTATGAAATAGAAAAAGTAAAAAAAGATAAACTTAATTCTATTAAAAATATATCAAATATTCCGAGTTCACTCGCTTTTGACGAATTTAAAACAGCTTTATGGGAAGGAACTCCTTACGGTAATTCGGGCAAAACATTAAAACGCACAATTCCCTTCATTCATAAAGAAGAAGTAGTTAAGTATTATGAAAATCTGTTTCCTGCAGAAAATACCGTTATAACAATAAACGGTAATGTTGATAATCAGGAATATATTAATTATTTTTCACGTCTGTTAAAAAACAGCAATAATCCCAAAATACAGTTAAGCGATTTTAAATCAAAATTCAAACCGTTAATAAAAAATAAAGAAGTAAAAGCTGTTAAAGAGTCTAATGCCGCATGGATTGTAATAGGCTGGCTTACCGACGGTATTACAAATGAAAAAGACTGGGCAGCTTTACAAGTTATTGACTCAATTTTGGGTTCAGGCATGAGTTCAAGATTATTTACACGTTTAAGAGATGAACAAGGACTTGCTTATCAGGTAGGCTCAAGCTATTCCTCAAATGTAAATAAAGGTGTTTTCGCTGTTTATATAGGAACAAATCCCGAAAATGTTAATGTCGCAAAAAATGGTTTATTCAATGAAATAAATCTTTTAAAACAAGAATTCGTAACCGATAAAGAACTTTCGGAAGCAAAAGATAAAATTCTCGGTAACTTTGTACTATCGCTAGAAACTAATATGGATAAAGCATCAATAGTTAATTCGTTGGAAATAGACGGAAGAGGATATGCATTTTTAAGCAGATATCAAAACTTGATTAATTCCGTAACGGTACAAGATATTATAAATGCAGCAAATAAATATTTTTCACAACCTTATGTTTATACAATTGTAGGTCCTAAGGAGGTAATTTAAAATTACCTCCTTTATAACAATAAAAATTTTTCAAAGAGATTTCCACTTATAATTAATATTAATTTGCGGCATTTTGCATTTTAGCTGTTTTTTGTTGTTTTTTCCTGTACATTTTTCTTCTGTGCATTAAATCAACAAACGCTTCAAGCCTTGTAATATATCCTGCCCGCCCTGTTTGCTCATCTAAAATCAAAGTTAAAATAGGTATTTCGCAATTTTCACGCATGCTTGGAAATATATTTTGCGACATAATTTCAGGCATACAGGTAAAAGGACTTACGTGTATTATGCCGTCAGTTCCTTTTGCGTCGGCATAAGCAACATCACTCACGGATTCTAATGCATCACCGCCGATATCACGCATTAAATAAGGTCTTGCCATTCTTTCAGAACGCTCCAAATGCGTTTCATCCTTTTGAAACATCTTTGGAATAATTGCATCCCGCAAGAAACTTGATACGGTCAAACTCCTTCTTGTTTGAACACCCATTCTGCCCAGTTCTTTTTCAATATTTTGATTTGAATAAGGATCTTGAACAAGAAAAATTTCTCCCGTTATATCAACCTTTAATACATCTCGATTTGTATCAATTTGAGTCTTTTTTATTTCATCAGATGCATTTTTTTCCGCTTTTTTTAATTCCAGTGTGCTATCAGTATTATAAATGAGCTGTATTGCTTTTTTGAAATGTTTTTCAGCTGTTCCCTGAACAACTTCTCTTGCTCTGTAGTATGAAAATAAATTTTCAAGCCTGTCTGTTATAAAGACTTTTCTGACTGCTAAATTTATAGCTCTTATAAGTTTTAACGGATTTTTTACCCCTGAAACTTCACTTAAAAAATCATAAATAGATTTAAAACCACCATATAAATCCAGTTGAATATATTTATTTTCAAATCCTAAATCTTTCATTACATTTTTTATGCTTTGTCCGTATTCGCCAAGACGGCAAATTCCGGGAGAAGAAATCATTGCAACATAATCGGCACCATTTTCTATAGCTTGAAGAAAATTTCCCAATACCAACTTATATGGCAGACAAATTGAATCGGGACTGTACTGAGAAGCCAGTTCTAAGGTACGCTTGCTTGTATGCGGAGGAATAACCGGTTCAACACCCAATTTTTTTAATGCCGCAGCCCAAGCTATATATACATTCCCCATGTGGGGAAACGCTACTTTTACACGCTTTGATTCACCCATAAGTCCCTATACTTTCAGCAAATATCCGCCGTTATCTGCATTTTGCAGAATGTCTTCATTTAATTTGCTTCTAAGATTTTTTATATATTTATATACATAATCTCTTGGTAATTCCAATATTTTGGCTAAATCTTTTGCATAAACAATTGTATTTTTATTTTGGAGAAAATGATCAAATACCAATTGTTCACGAGGTGTCAAAGCCTTTTTGAATGAAAAATTCACTGTTTCCTCTTTTAAAGGCTTGATGTCTTTTTCTTTATGATTTTCCTTTTTCTTTGTTTCAACCGGCTGAACTTTTTTTATTTCAGTGGTTTCCTGCTTTATAACTTCAACATTTTCTTCTTTTTTTTCAACAGGTTTAATATCTTTTTTTGTTTGAAGTTCTTTTTCTTTATTAAACGACTTTATTGCCAGTGATTGAATTTTTTCGGTTTTATGTGTGTAATTTTCATTTGTCATTGAATTTAATGATCTCAATATTACACTATCCACAAGACTGTCATCGTGTTTTTCTTCTTGAATAATCTTACCTAATCTCGCCGCATACTCCTCTAAAGTAATACGTTCCAATGAGCTTCTCCATTTACGAATTTCTTCTTTGGTTAAATATTCGCTCATACCTTTAAAATCTCCTTGACTCACATATTAAAACTGTCGGGGCTACCTTTCAAGAGTAATTGCATAATATACCATATATGTTTTCGTTGACATTATATATATTATCTCTTGTCCCTTCCCCTCTCTCTATAAATTTATCACAAAGTTTTTGTTTAATATCAAAATGTTTTCGAATTTAAATAAAGATTTACAAAACTATTTTTTACACTAATTCAAAAATCCAATATAAAACTATGTTTAATAATATTTAGGATATTATCCATAATTTTAACAAATTTGCAAATCATAAAATTTTATCGGATGATAATAATGTAAAATGCTTTGTGATAGAATGAATATATGATTAGTTTTTTGGGACAATGCGTACAAAATTTAATACGGGTCGTTAAGTATATATTAAACGGCAATTTAAAACGTGAGTCTGTATTAAACAGAGCGGTTATGCTTAGTTATGATTCTCTGCCTATTTCTTTAAGCATTGTTTTTATTGCTACGGTAGTAATTGCATTACAAATTTCAAAACAATTTTTAATGACCGGTGCAGAAAGTTACGTTGGCGGTTTTTTGGTTGTGGCTTTAATAAGAGAACTTGCTCCCGGTTTTGCTGCCCTTGCAATAAGTGCAAGAGCGGGTACCGCAATCAGTGCCGAAATAGCAAATATGCAGGTTACTTCACAGGTTGATGCATTAAAAACTTTAAAAGTTGATCCCGTAGGCTATTTTTTTTCACCTGTTATTGTTGCAGGTGCAATAACAGTTCCAATGGTTGTTATTATGGCTGAATTATTCGGTGTAATCGGCGGAATGCTGACATCTTATTATACTATCGGATTACATCCTAATCGTTATATGCATTCAGTTTGGGCTTTTTTAAATACAAGAGATATTTATATAAGTCTTTTTAGAGGTGTAATTTTCGGAATAATAATTCCTCTTATTTGTGCAACTCAAGGATATAATACATCCGGAGGTGCAAAAGGTGTCGGAATTTCAACAACTCAGGCAGCAATAAAATCGACCGTCTTTTTACTGGCGGCCGATTTAATAATTACTTTCTTATTTTACGTTGGTTAGTCAATACCTGCTAAACGTCTTAATTCATCAGGTCTTTGCGATTTCATCATAGCATCTTCCGCAGTGATTAATTTTTGCTTATAAAGTTCGGATAATGCAAATTCCAAAGTCTGCATACCTGACCCCATACCTGTTTGAATAGCTGAATATATCTGTGCTGACTTACCTTCACGAATCATATTGGCAATAGCATTATTTTTAATTAAAATTTCCTGTGCCATTACACGACCTTTTTTCTGTCCGTCAGGCTGCAATCTTTGCAATAAAGTCTGTGCAAAAACAGCCTCTAAACAACCGCCCAGCTGTGTACGAATTTGCTGCTGCTGACCTTCGGGGAATACGTCTATAATACGGTCAATTGTTTGGCTTGCTGATGATGTATGCAATGTACCAAATACAAGGTGACCGGTTTCTGCTGCCGTAATCGCAAGACTTATTGTTTCTATATCACGCATTTCGCCGACCAGAATAATATCAGGGTCTTCTCTTAATGCCGATTTTAATGCATTTGCAAATGAACGTGTATCTTGTCCCAATTCTCTTTGGTGAATTACCGACTTCTTAGATTTGTGAACAAATTCGATAGGATCCTCAATAGTCAAAATATGTTCGCTTCTGTTTTCGTTTATATAGTCAATCATTGCCGCAAGAGTAGTTGATTTACCGCTTCCTGTAGGACCTGTTACAAGAATTAAACCTCTCGGACGCATTGTTATATTTTTTACGACATCAGTTAACCCTAATGATTCAAATGACGGAACAGTACTTATAACCGTTCTGAATGCTGCAGCATAAGTTCCCCTGTTTTTATAAACATTGACCCTGAAACGTCCGACACCCGAAACACCATAAGACATATCCAATTCCCAAGTTTGTTCAAGTATTCGCCTTTGTTCGTTACTTAACATAGGGAACAAAAGTTCTTCGACATCACGTGGTGTAAATGAAGGATATTTCGTTTTTAAAAGGTTTCCGTCAATTCTTAATATAGGCGGCATACCGGCAGATACGTGCAAGTCACTTGCTTTGTACTGCATAACTTCTTTTAATAAGTCTTCTATTAGCATTTTCTACCTCATTAATTGCTCATTACTTCCCTGTTAACTCTATAATACATTTTTATTTGATTTAGTACAAGTCTTTTTGGGAAATTTCAATTAACAGGTTTAGTTAAGACTATTTATTTACGAGTGTTTTTTCAAATTCCTGAAGTGCTTCAATGCCGACTATTTGCTCAAGAGCTGCTCTATTTTCCAAAAATTCAAGCTGCAATTTTTCTTTTGTATCAATGGCACTTCTGTAGTATGCATCAGCAATCAGCATTTGCTCCTGAGTTTTATATATACCCGAATTATACCGTTTTTCTCTTGTCTTTAGATTTTTTTCACACATCGAAAGAAGATTATAGCTGGTCATATAATCATAGTACTTATCAATTACCTGTTTTTGCATATTATCCACTTTTGTAATTAGTACTATCATATCTGCATCAGTAACTTTAGTATATTTGTAATTTAAATCTTTATCATTAAATGAAAGAGAATTAAGTAAATGTCCGCTTACCATAGCTGCCGTTGCACTGAATGGATCGCCAAGCCCTGCCCCTGCTATGGATGATACGGTAGATAAAGGTCTTATTATTTTTTTTACTATTGTTTCATCGGGTTTATCCGCATCAGGATTTGAAAGTTTATACAGTGCAAACTTTATTGTTTCACTGCGAAGTGCCGCTCCCGTCCATAAAATTTGAATATGTTCAAGCATATCTTCTTTTTCAACCGTCAACAGCTTCGAAATTTCATTTGATAAATCTTTTAACGTACTATCTGCATAAGTGGAATTTTTTAAATATGCTTTTGCATAAGATGCCGTTTTTGCTTTTTGTGATTTGGTTAAATCCGTCACTTTATATTCTTTTTCAATATTGTATGTCAAACCTAATCTGTATGCAGGTTTTTTGGGTTCTTTTAATTCTGTTGTTTCTGCAAAAACAATATTTGAAGTAAAGAATATTAATGTTGTCATTATTATTTTTTTCATTGCTGTCTTATTTTTTCCGTATTTATAAGTTGATTTTTAAGTGCATATTGAGAGAGAATAAGTGAATCCACTGCTTTTTTCCCTGCAAGTCTTTCAAGTGAAAGGTAGTATTTTTTTGCTTCCTGTTCCTGTTGATATTCCTGCATCTGCATATCTTCATATAATGCTGATGATACTATCAGTTCCGTCATTGAATTTTTCTTTAAGGCATTTGCATAATTTTTATTATAAAGAATTATTCTTGAACGTGTATCTTTTAATTTATTCAAAGCACCTTTGTATTCATAATATGACGATATAATTTTTTCTTGAAGTTCTTCTATCGTACCTGCAAGTTGAATAAGTTCGGTATCCGTTATAGGAGCCTTTTGGGTATCGGCAGAATTTTTATTTATATAATTATTTGCTAATCGTCCGGCAGAAAACGATGCTGATTGCACCATTGCATTTGCTCCCGTAAACATCGGGATAAAACTTGCACCGTATATTAATGATGAAAGACTTTTTGCCATTATTGAAGAATGCAATCTTCTTTGTGATTCGGGAGTATTAAGTTTATTCATTGTAAACTTTATTAATGTATTATTTTCTACGGTCGCATTCCACAGCGTTTCAATATCTTTCACTTCTTCTTCTTTTTGAATTTTAATAAGATCTTCAATAACATATCTGTCTTTTATTACCAGATTTTTATTTCCTGATTTTTCAGTGAGATTTAATTTTATTGCATTTTTTTCAGGATTTTCAAGTTTTATAACCTCGGCATTAGAAAAATTAACACCTGAAAGAATTAATAATAATAATATAAATAAATGTTTTTTCAATACACTATCCCTTTCAATAAAATTATATCATATAAAAAACATCTTTTTATATCAAACCTAAAATGACTATTAACCGGCAAAAACTTACTCTTTTTTTCTTACTTTTAAAACTTTTCCTTCAATTTCAAGTTCAACTTCATCAACCTTCGGATTAATATCAAGAAGTTCTAAAATCGCTTTTTGTATTAATAGAGCCCAAGCATTTCCACTTCTATATAGTTTCTTTTTCATGTTTTACCTATACAATTACTTTACATGTACTTTACTTTATTAATGCTTTAGTGTATACTTTCCATTGGAAAGACATAAAATTATGCAAAACATATTAAATTTTTT
>CAJONH010000311.1 GCA_905235825.1 Candidatus Gastranaerophilales bacterium | reverse complement strand
ATTGGCGAAAAAATAACGTAAAAAGGCTTTTATTTGATTATGCAATAAATAATAAAGATAAAATTCTTTGGCAGGATCAAGATATTATAAACACTGTTCTTGATAAAAAAATAAAAGAAGTTTCAAATAAATGGAATTATCAATACTTTCAGTATGAAAATATTAATAATGAAATAGCGGGGAATGCTAAAATTTTGCATTTTGCAGGCAGATTTAAACCATGGTTAATGCCTTTTGAAAGTGAAATTTATGATGAATATTATGAATATTTAAAATTAACTCCGTTTAAAAATAAAATAACCGAATACAGATTAAATGCTTCAGGAAAAAGATTAAGAAATAATATAGGCGGAAGTGTAACAAATATTGTTTTAAATGCTTACGATAAAGATTTGGATAAATGTTTTAAAGAAATAAATAAAAGCTATAATTATACCGAAGAACAGATTGTTTCAGCGAATGCTGAAACTGACGGCAAAATTTCTAAAGTGTATAATAATATCTCTGAAAATATTTCAAAATGTTATGATTATACCAATAGTCAATTTGAAATTGTAAATAATCAAACTGAAAGCAAAGTTTCGGAGGTATTTGATAAAATATCAAATGTTATAATTCAGACTGACAGTAAGATAGCAAATGTTATCAGCCAAACAGACAGTAAAATTTCTAATGTTTATGATGAAGTTTCCAAAAATTATAAATTTACCGAAAATTTGGCTAATGAAAAAGAAGTAAATATTACTAAAGAAACAGATTTAAAATTCAGTGAAATATATTCTTATACAAATTCTCATGTTTCAACACTGTATAAAGAGGTCAAAAATGCAAGTTCAAATATAGAGCATAATATAAATCATAAAATTAACGATATTTATAATTTTAATACCCAAATTAATGAACAAATAGAAAATTTAAAAAGAGAAGTTGCAGCTCTGCCAAAGAATGAAGCAATTAATTCATTAAGTGATAATTTCAAAAAAATTACCGAAGAAAATAATTTAAAATATTCACTTCAAATTGATTGCATAAAATCTGATTTTGAAGAAAAATTAAATGAACAGAGAATTAAATATGAACGTAAACTGATTGATATGGAAAATCAATTAAATGATATGAATTTATTAATAAATGAATTTATGAAAGAAATGAAAAAAACGCCTTTTGAAAAATTAAAAGAAAAATTTCGGAAGAAAAAATAATATATGAATACACCTAAAATATCACTGATAATAGTATATAACAACGAAAATAATTTGTATGACAGTATTCAAAGTGCAATTCAGCAGTCATTTACAAATATTGAAGTTATATGTGTTAATAACGGTTCAAAAGATAATGCTGAAAGTATAGCAAAAGAACAAGCCGAAAAAATTGAAAGAATAAAATTATTATCAATTCCTGACGGTGTTGATGTTCAAACGGCAAAAAGAGTCGGACTTGCCGCTGCTCAGGGAGAATTTGTATTATTTATTGAAAATAATGATATTGTAACAGCTGATTTTGTAAAAAATGCATATCTTGAAACACAAGACGCAAAAAAAATCGAAATAAAAAATAAATATCTGTACAGGCGTACTTTTATTGAAAATGACAGGGATGTTTCTTCTCTTGTTGAAGATAAAGTAAAAGAAGAATTGGCTGACTACGGCGAATATACGGAAGATTTACGGCAAAAAATTCTCGTTGAGTTTGATAAATTTAACAGAAATAATACAGATTCTCTAAAAAACAGTGCTGATGAAGTTTTTCAAAGATTCAGCCTGCTTGAAAAAGAATTTTACAATAAAGATTGGAAAAATCAGGAGCGTATGAAAATTCTTGAAAATTCAATGAAATCTTTAATTGAAAAAAAATTTAATGAAGTTCAAACTGAAATTCAAAAAACTTATGATGTTATCGGTGCGGAATTTAATAAATTAAGAGAAGAAATTGAGCAAAATTTCAATGCTAAAGACAAAATTACGGAACAAAAGATACGTAAAACAGTTGATAATCAAAAAAATGAAAATGATAAAATAACTGCTAAATTAAAGGAATTTGAAAAAGAAATTATATTCAGATATGTAAATTTAAAAAGAATTATGGATTTGCAGTTTGACGAAATTGAAAAAAGGCTGAACGGCGGTTAAATATGATTAAAGTTTCCATAATAATACCGTTTAATAATGTTGAACAATATATTGAACAGTGTTTAGACAGCGTTATAAATCAGACGCTTAAAGATATTGAAATTATTTTAATAAATGATGCTTCAAATGATAAGTCAAGAGAACTTGTTCAACATTATATTAACAATGATGAGCGAATTAAAATAATTGATATTAATGAAAGAAAAGGTCAGGGATACGCAAGAAACCGTGGTATTGAAATTGCACGGGGACAATATATCGGGTTTGTTGACAGCGATGATTTTATTGAAAAAAATATGTTTGAAAAACTATACAATACTGCCGTTAAAGATGATACGGATATTACAATGTGTATGGTTAACGAATATGATGATATTAACGGTAAATATATCTCCTCAGATTATTATTCATTAGATATATTACAAAGATTTGAAGAAAGAGTTTTTAGTGCGGAAGATACAAAAAACGAAATTTTAGATATAAATATGGCACTTTGGAATAAAATTTATAAAAGAGATTTTTTATTAAAGACGGGCGAAAAATTTCCCGAAGGCTTTATATATGAGGATTTACCGTTTTTCTTCGGAACTTATTCAAAAGCACAAAGAATAAATATTGTTTGGAAAATTTTATACCATTATAGAATTAATCGAAAAAATTCAACAATGGTGCAGTTTAATAATAAAATTTTAGACCGTATTCCAATGGTTTCTTTAACTTATGAAAAACTAAAAAATATTTCATTTCTTAGTGATATGAAGCAGAAAATTCAAGGCTGGATTATTAATGACCTTTTTCACCGCTATATTTTAATGAAAGAAAACTATCACAGAGAATATTTCTTTTTAATGAAAAAAGTTTTTCAAGGATTAGATATTAAAAATCCGAATGATTGGTATTGGAAAACAATTTATCATTTTAACGGCTATTTACTTGTAATGAATAATTCTTTTGAAGATTTTACGCAAAAGATTTTTAACGAATATCTTGATATAAGAGAAATAGAAAACAGACTGCACAGTGAAATTACCGATAATTTCGATATTGAAATGCGTTTAGGTAAGGCGGAAAATCTTTTATCCGAACAAAAAACAATTAATGAGGAAATATCCGAAATAAAAGAAAATTTTAATATGCTAAAACAAGAACAGGCATATATAAAAAAAGTTCTTTTAAACTCTGATTTATCAAAAGAAAATATAAATTCATATTCAAGTAATGCAAATTTAAAAGATGAAATGAATTGGTGCATCAAAAATGAAACAAATAATTTATACAACGATATAAAAGATTTATCTTATGTTTTGTATAATAATTACGTTGAAATGGGAAAAAATCTTGATAAAACGAATACACGAATTAATAATTTAGAAGCTAAAATTGATTTATTACAGAAGAATATTGAAAAAGATTTAATTGAATTAAAAAATGAAATAAAAAACATTATAGAGAAAGAAAAATAAAAATTAAAATAATTTTAGGTAACTATATACAATGTTACAGTGCGAAACCAGATTAGATTATTTTCTGAATTATTATATTAAAATATAGACAATAATGTAGAAACATATTTCTTAATAAAAATTTTTTATCGACTTGAAATTTACAATATTTTATGCTAAAATATTAGAAAAGGGCTACGGGATTTAGGTTCTCGTTAAAAGCCCTTTTTTAATTGGGCTTTATCCCTATCATAGTCAATAAACATATCAAAAAACAGATGTCCGTTTTCATCTTTTCCTATAAGGATTTCCAACTTTTT
>CAJONH010000310.1 GCA_905235825.1 Candidatus Gastranaerophilales bacterium | reverse complement strand
TTTTATTTATACATTGTGTTGCAGTACTTCTTACGGAATTAGTTTTTCTCCCGACAAATTTTATTTATTTCTTTTTGTGAAAATTATTTCTTTTATAGTTATTTTTTCAGGATTTCAAACAATTTATAGTATTATAAAAAGAATAAAACAAAAAAATACGGATACAATTAAACATAGTGCATATTTTTGTTTTTACTTTTTATTAAATATTTTTTTGATATATTTAACAAAGCCGTTTGCAATATCAATGCATGAATATTTTCGCATGATGAACTGCTGGTATTTTTCTAACGATATAGGCTGGTGGTATCATATTATAATAAATATTTTTTCCGTTATTTCAAACTCTATATTTCCATTTATTTATGGGACACCTGTAATGTGTGCTATTTTATATTCACTGGTTTTTGTATTTTTTATTGATACAATTCAAAAATATATATCAAAAAAATATTGGTTATCAGTTGTTTTATTATTTTGCCTTCCGCATACATTGTTGTGGAATTTAGTTCAATACAGGCAAATTTATTCGGCTTATATTCTGCTTTTTATATTAACATTTTTGATGCGTTTTCAATACAAAAATTTAACAAATATTATGTGGTCTGTTTCTTTTGGTTTTATTTGTGCAATCTTAACCGATATTAGAAATGAAAATATAATTTTATTATTTGAAATTCCAATTATTGTATTTTTACTTAGAATATTTTCAAAAAAGGCATTTATTACATTTTGTATTACGTTTTTTACTACTGCTGTTCTAATATGTTCTCTGCAAAAAATTAAAGGACCAGATGAACATTACGTAATGCATAATTTATCATTTACCTATGTTTATTATGTTGATAATAATATCCCGATGGATGAATATTCAAAATATGATAAGGATTTTAATATAGTATTTCCAATGAGGAATAAATATAATGGGGAAGATGAAAACAGAAAATATTTAATTGATAATTTTTATCTGGGGAATAAAGAGAGTACACAAATTGTTAAATATTGTTTAATAAAAATGACATTAAAGCAGGCTTATAGAATAATATTATTTCATTTGCAATCAATGATAAGGTTTCTTGGAAATAATGATTTTTTAATATTTTATAAAGAAAATTTACTTTATAAATCAAGTAAAATTGAAAGTATAAAAGATTATCCCGAAAAATATAAAATTTTATCTGCAATTATTGCTTGTAATAACGATGATAATATTAATAAACCAATAATACAAAAAGGTTATAATTTTATTGCGAAAAATATATTTTATAATGTATATCTTCATTTAATTCTTTTATTATTGATTGGAATTTACGGTATAATAACAAGACAAAAATATTATGTATTATCATTTTTAATTTTATTTTCTATACTTATACCGGCACTGATATTTATGCCGTTCGGATGTTATTTTTATATTTATCCCGTAGTATTTTGTATTTGGGCTTTAATTTACATTATTTTTATAAAAATAATATCAAATGTTAAAAATTAGATTTATATTAATTTCTTGCACACCTGAATACTGCTTAGTATAATATTTTTGAAGTCATTGAAAAGGAGTATTTATGTCTGATGTTATAACAATAGGAAGTGCAACTCTTGATGCTTTTATTGAAACCGATAAAGCAAATATAGTATCTGTCTGCACTCTTGATTCAAAAAAAGAATTTATGGCATATCCCTACGGTTCCAAAATAGAGATTGATAATTTTGAATTTGAAACAGGGGGCGGAGGAATAAATACTGCCGTTAATTTCGCAAATTTAGGATTAAAAACCTCAACCATAGTGAAAATAGGTGATGACATTCAAAGCGGTAAAATTAAACATATACTTGAACAAGCAGGTGTTAATTTATCTTATATTGTTAAATCTAAAGAATATCAAACAGGATTTTCAATAATCTTAACAAGTTTTCAAGGTGATAGAACCGTTCTTGCACATAGGGGAGCCAATGCTAAATTAAATTTGGATGATATTAATTTTAATGCTATAAAAAAATCAAAATGGCTGTATTTGGCACCATTAAACGGAGAATCTACAAAAATTCTTGATAAAGTTGCTGAATTTGCACAAGAACATAACGTAAATCTGGCTATAAATGTAGGAACAAGCAGTATTAAACAAGGTAAACAAAATTTATATTCTGTATTAAAAACAGCTGAAGTTGCAATATTGAATAAAGAAGAAGCATCAATGCTTACAGGTATTGAAGTGCGTCCCGATACTAAAAATGAAAAATTTTCGCAAGCATTTATTCATCCTGATATTATAAACATGCTGAGAGAAATAAATTCCGTAAAAACCAAAATAACAATTATTACTGATGGTAAAAATGGTGCCTATGCTTATGATGGAGAAAAATTTTACCATTGCGGAGAATTTCCCGCAAAAGTTGTTAGTACATTAGGTGCAGGTGATGCATTTGCTTCAACATTTGTTGCTTCAGTTGAAAAAACTGATTGGGATATTGAAAAATCACTTATGTATGCTTCGATTAATTCGGCTTCGGTTGTTGAACATTTTGGTGCTCAAGCCGGTTTTTTAAATTTTGATGAAATAAAAGAAAAATTGAAAAAAAATCCTGATTATAAAGTTTATGTTAAAAAAAATAAAGAAATTGAATAAGGCTCTTTATGAATGAACTTGAACAGCGTATGCTGAATTTACTGATAAATCTGAAAAACAATCATGGTGTAATTGGTGTTAAAGCTGAATTTGAAGATGAAGGTGCTTCTTTTAATGATATATTCAGACTAAAACAACTTGCAGATATTGCAGAACTTGAATTAACAATAAAAATAGGCGGATGTTCGGCTGTAAATGATATGCATCAGTCAAAACAGCTCAAAGTTAATTCTATTGCCGCTCCGATGATTGAATCACCTTATGCCGCAAAAAAATTTTTAAAAGCAGCTGAAAAAATTTTTAATAATAATACTAAACTATACATTAATATTGAAACTAAATATGCTTTGAATTTTATAAATGAAATTTTAAATATGGATTTTACGGGTATTGTGCTTGGCAGAACGGATTTGGCTTGTTCTTCAGGTTTGTTAAGTAATGATGTTAATAATGAGCGAATTTTAGAAATAGCAAAAGAAATTTCATTTTTGGCGGCAAAATCAGGAAAAGAATATACAATAGGCGGAGGTATAAGTTCTCTTTCCATTCCATTCTTTAATGAAATGCCGTATCTTTCAAAATTTGAAACAAGAAAGGTTGTTTTTGATGCAAAAAAAGCATTAAATTTAAGTGTAGAAGAAGGAATTTTAAAAGCTGTTGATTTTGAATTAATGTGGCTTAAGAATAATCAAGAAAACTATAATGAACAATCATTGGAATATAAAAAGCGTATTGAAATTTTAAAATCCCGTTTTTCTGTTGATAATTTGGGTAATAATATTTATTAGATTTATAAATCAAAATTATTTTTTAAATTTATTTTTCCTTTTGCAGCTTTATTTATGGTTTCAACAGCAAGCGAAACATAATTTTTATATTTTTTATCGTTTATATTTTGTTGAATTACACTACCTGCTTCATCAAAATAATCTTGTAAAAATTTAGTACGATTTATTTTATCTTCATAAAGCCAGTGAATAAAAGGTTTATTACTTTTTTGAGAATTACAGGCATTGTGCATTGCAATGTAATTTGATATATCATCGTGATTATTTTCTATATTATAGGCTATAATATGGTCTGTATTGGCAACAGAAGAAGATAAAAATCTTTGAGCAATTTCAAATGAAGTCCAGTCTTCAGTTTGTTTATGCTTGCCCGAATATTTTACTATCCATGCAGAATTCATATCGTAAGAAGTTGGAAAATTTTTAGCTATATTTTGAAGTTTTTGATATTGCTGAGGATTTCTTATTTTTATTTTACTTATTCTGTCTATCAAAATTTTTCTGCGAAAAGGGGCTTCAGCATTTGTTTTTTTTATATGCTGTTTTAATTTTTTAATTTTACCCTGTAAAACCATTCTTTCATCAGGAGGCAGAGTTTTTGATAATGCCGTCATTTTTTTTACCTGCCTCATTTGTGCATTCTGTAATATTGGTAATTTTTTATCTCTAAGACTTACAAGCAGAGTTCTTATATCTTTAGATTCTCCTTTCTTTTGAGATAATTCGTATATTTCATTAAAAACACTTTCTTCAACAGGACGCATATACTTTTTATATTTTTTTAAAACTTCTAAATAATTATCATTATCTGTTTGAGATAATTCATTCGTAATTTCAATAAATTTATCATTATTCATCATCTTTTTACCGCACGACGGGCAAGTAATATTATTGAATTGTGCTATTTTAAAATCACCTGATTTTTCTTGTAGCTCTATATTATCACTTGAACATGTTCTCGGAGTTCTTGCCGTAAAGTTTGGAAGATATACTTGATAATATGATAAAGGTACTGAAAAAGGCAATTTATTTTCACGAGAAGAATTAAAATAAACAACCTCCTTGGATTTATTTTTATTAATAGCGGTATTAAAAGAATTTAGATTAGATATCGCATTATATGTTAAGTCTGAAAATTGAATTTTCATATATTTACCATCCGTAAACATAAAAAACCGGCATTATAGTTTTTGTTATTGTTAATAAATAATATTGAAATATGTAAATTAATAAAAGTGACATTTACGCACAATTGAATATATTTTGATGCAAAAAATTTCCAAATTAATTATAGACCGCTTCAAATAGGGATTTCCTTTCCGGTTAGCGGCAAAATGATACAAAAAAATTTGAAAAAGAGCTAAATGCTTATGCGGCTTGTCAGGGGAAACAAAAACGCAGCACAACTGCTGCAGTTCTAAGAAACAATATAAATTCAGCCGACGTGTGAAAACGCTCCGCTCTTGCATTTATCTTTGACTTATTTTAAAGTCAAACACACTTCTCATCGTTCTTACATTTATTGTTTCTAAGAACTTTCGCAATGGCTGCTTATTTTGTTTCCCCTGCCACCTGTATAAAGATTAATGCTTTTTATTCTTTT
>CAJONH010000309.1 GCA_905235825.1 Candidatus Gastranaerophilales bacterium | reverse complement strand
TGATACTTCCCGTAATAGCACAGGTGTTGACGCTTCTAAGGCGGCAGATAATTCTGCCAGTATATTCAGCTCTCCTGCTAATATGCCCAGAGGCGACACAACAAGAACCGCAGATAATTCTGCAAGCATATTTAAATTTGGTCAATTAACTATAAGTACAAAAGGTGTCAACGCACCTTCTTCACCAACACCTGCAAGTTCTCCAGCCGATTTGGGTACAATGCTGGGCGGCGGGTCAAAAGAACGCACTGTGTATAATACTACAGGCGATGAAATTTTGGATAGTGCTGCTTCCGAGTTTCTTGCTGCAGAAGATGCTTACTTTGGTTCTTCTAATGAAACCGCTAATAATGCATCCCAAGGACTGGTAGGTCGATTTATGTCCGCAATAGGTCTGGGTTCAAAAGATAATAATTCAACATCGGTTAATAATGATGATAATGATAATGAAATGAGCAATATGGGTACAGATACAGGCGGTGCTGATGAACCTGATACAGGATAATATCTGCTAAAAAAATAAGTTCCTATTTTCATAGGAACTTATTTTTTTTTATATTTTTATTAAGCAACTTCTATTGCATTAACAGGACAGCAATCTGCTGCTTCTTTTATACCATCTTCATTACCTGATATTGCACTTGTATTAACCATTGCTTTATCTTCTACTGAAAATACGGCATCACATACAGATTCACATGCACCGCAAGCTATACAACTATCATTAACTGTTACGTTCATTTTATTCTCCTTTTTGTTAAAATTGTATATTAGAACAAAAATATTATAACATTAAAATATTTTTTTCAAGTCGGATATCTGTATATATTTCAAGATATATTAAGTTATTTTACATTCAGCATTTTGTCTATACATCGTCTTGCTTTTTGTGCAATGTTTTCGTCTATAAAAATTTCGTTATTTTCGTTTTGTAAAACATTGTATATATCTTCAAGTGTATTATGCTTCATATTAGGACAGATTATATTTTCATTAATAAGAATAAATTCTTTATTCATGTTATTGAGCTTATTATCTCTTATTAATCTGTCAACAACTCCCTTTTCGGTTGCTATAACAAATTGTTTTTTATCGCTTTTTACGGCAAATTCCATAATTTCTTTTGTAGAGCCTACAAAATCAGAAAGTTTTGCGACTTCACTGTGACATTCGGGATGAGTAAGAATAACTGCATTCGGATATTTCTTTCTTGCATTTTTAATATCGTCAACTCTTATTCTTAAATGAGTAGGACAAAAGCCGTTAAATGTAATTACTTCAACATTTTTTAATTTCGTTTGAGCCCATTTCCCCAAATAAGTATCCGGTACAAATAAAACTTTAGGTTCATTTAAACTTTCTATAATTTTCAGGGCATTTGAACTTGTACAGCAAATATCACATTCAGATTTTACCTCTGCTGTTGAATTAATGTAGCAAACTACCGGAATATCAGGATTTTGCCGTTTAAATAATCTTAAATTATTAACATCAATCATATCTGCCATTAAACAGCCCGAATTCATATTCGGTAAAAAAACTTTTTTCTGAGGAGAGAGAAGTTTTGCACTTTGTGCCATAAAATAAACACCTGCAAAAACTATTATATCAGCATTTGTTTTTGCGGCAGCACGACTAAGATACAATGAATCGCCCACAAAATCGGAAACTTCATCAATTTCAATATTTTGATAGCAATGCGTTAATATAATTGCATTTTTTTCTTTTTTTAATTTCTTTATTTTTTCGATTATGCTCATAATACCCTTTTTTAAATTAAATTACAAGAAAATTATTAAGTCAAGTTTAGTTTTAATATGGCAGGTATTAACTAAATAATGGAATTGAAAATAAAAAAATGTGAAAGCATATACGAAACTCCGTTAAATTGCATACTGAAACTGCAGATGAAAGTGCGTTGTTTAGCACTTTTGGGGGTTGAAGTTTGCAATTTAGGAGAGAAGTATCCGCTTGAATATTTTTTTATTTTCAATTCACAAATTTAATCTGGTTTCGCACTCTGCCGCCGTGTCAACCCCGCCGGCAAAGTGCTCACTTTTTAAAGTCACCACTCCCAAATTTCGTTC
>CAJONH010000308.1 GCA_905235825.1 Candidatus Gastranaerophilales bacterium | reverse complement strand
TAATGTGCTATTGTTCCTCGCAATGACATGGCATGGGTAGATTTTAGTCTGCCAAAATAAATCGGTTGACTAAGGTCTGCCCTGCTTACTGAAAAGGATTTTATTTTTTGTAGCGTTCTACAAATTAAGAAAAATTTGAAAAAGAGCAAAATTTTTATACGGTTTGTCAGGGAAAAAAGAAAATTCTTCGCTATATACAAAAGATACAAAGCATGCACGGGTAAATTTCGCTTATCGTGGTTTTTGCTCTGACATATTTAATACAAAATTTTCATCAAACAATCTTGAAAATTTTATATTTTTGATTTCCTCCTCCGTAATTATACCGCCCGTTTTATAAAAATAATTTTTTCCGCTATCATTAACCTCGTATCTTGAAGGAAGCTCTATTTGAGGATTATATATAGTTTTGTAATAAAAAACAAATCCGTTATAATCATAAAACCAGTGAGATGGTCTAAAAGTTCCGGCATTTATTGATAACGGCATATTTATAAAATCCTGATTTGTTAAAATTCTGTATCTGAAAATTTTTTCTAAAATATAATTTTCTTTCTTTAATTGAGCAAGATATTTATTTCCTATATATCCGTCATACATTTTTATTGCGGATAATACCGAAAATATACTCAAAATAATAAGTATTCCCGAAACAATTTTTTTTATTTTCTTTTGCTGATTTTCTCCAATATATGAAATAAATAATGAATAATACATAAATAACGGTATTAACATAATCATTTCAAATAAAAATCGTAATTGTTTGTGCGTTATATAATAAAGGCTGTGATGCCCGTCAATAGTAATTTCACTGTGAGAACCGCCAGTTTCTCCGCATAAAATTAATGAAAAATATAAAGCTAAAATTACAAGCTGAAATATCAACGGAAAAACTATTTCTTTTTTCTTTACTTTTAATTTAAAAATCAATATAAATAAAAGTATTCCGCAAATAATCCAGTATAATAATTCATGTTTGAATAAAACTATGAAATATAAATTTAAAAAATTGAAAAATTGCTCGGAACCGATATGAATGTTATTAAGCCCTCTAAGCTCCATTGCTATATTATAGAACCCCGGAGATGAAAGAAATAAATATGCCGAAATAAAATACGGAATATATGCAATATGAAAAATTAATCCCGTATTTAAAGGTTTTATATTTTCATATTTTGTATGTAAAATACGGGCAAAAAGATTGTATATAACAGTTAAACCATATAATACACCGAGAGCAAAAATAAGAATTTCAGAAGATGCTCCCGCAATATATCCTGACATCATTGCAAAAATTAATTGAATATAATTAATTTTTTTGTTGTCTGAAAGTAAATGTCTGAATATAAAAAATATAAAAAAAGCAAAAAATAAAATCGAAAAACAGTATCTGAAAAATTGATAATTTAATACCAATACATAAGAATAGGTTGAAAAAACCGAATAAAAGAAATAACTGCATAAAAATATAAAGAATAAAATATTTATTGAAGATTTTTTGAAAAAATTTATAAAATTCGATATACACAATAATACGGAAAATATAATTATTGATTTAATAAACGCATAATAAGGCGAACAAATAAAATCGGCAGGATGAATATTTAATTTAAGCGGAAGAAAAAAACAGAAAAATTTGGTTAAAAAGTAGCCTATATATCCTCCGCCGTGTTCAGACTTAAAATCCAAACACGATAACCAGTGATACATATATTGTATTACAGCGTAATATTCATCATCTTCCCAAAAACAGCAGTTTCTGGATAAAAAAGCAATTGCCAAAAATAATATAAAAAATATAATTATATAAAAAAAATAATAAGCCTTTTTATTCATAGTCAAATACTACACTATGCATTATTTGATTGTCAATTTTATTCATAATTTATATGGTTAAATATACCGATTGCAAATATACGATTTTTGTATAAAAATATAAATTATATAAATGCGGTGGTAAAGGTACGGATATTGAATATTGTTGTATTTATCAAGCAGGTTCCCGATACTGATGATGTTAAATGGACAGCAAGTAATAACATAGACAGGGTAAATACCGAAAGTATTTTAAATCCTGTTGACAGGCATGCCATTGCATCGGCACTTAAATTAAAAGAACAATATAATGCCCGTATTACGGCAGTATCAATGGGGCCGAATAAAGCAGCGGAAATTTTAAAAGAAGCAATTGCTCTTGGTGTTGATGATGCGGCTCTTTTAAGCGACTCGAAATTTATCGGCTCCGATACCTGTGCAACTTCTAAAGTCCTATCCGCTGCCATAAAAGAAAAATTTCCCGATACTAATTTAATTTTGTTCGGACAAAGTGCCTCTGACGGTGAAACTGCACAAACAGGGCCTTCCACTGCCGTAAGATTATCATATCCATTTATTACAAATGTAAGTGAAATTACGGAAATTAACGATAATAACATAACCGTAATTTCCGAAAATGAATTTGAAAAAATTACATATACCGTTAAACTTCCCGCTGTCTTATGTATTAATAATTCAATTTACTCTCTTTCTCTGCCGAAAATCGACGGATATATAAAAGCTCATGATTATAATTATAAAATTTATAATATATCGGAATTAAGGCTCAAAGATGATGAAACAGGCATAAAAGGCTCTCCTACTTATGTTTCTAAAGTATACAGACACGATGAGTATAGAAACTGCTTGATGCTCAATACAGATGAATTGTTAAATAAAATTAAAGAGGTGTGCTGAATGAAATCCTGCGGAGTATTAATATACGGGGAATTAACCTCTGAATATCATATAAGAACAGTTGTAAAACAACTGTTAACAAAAGCGTACGAATTAAATGAAAAATTTGAAAATAAGGATATAAAAGTTTGTTTAATCGGAGAAAGAAGAAATTATGATGAATTAATAAATGAACTCGGTTCTTACGGAGCCGATGAAGTCATAATTACCTGTGATGACAGATTAAAACATTATGATAAAAATTATCACCCCGAAATTTTTTATCAAATTGCACAAAAATATCAACCTGAAATCATACTCATAGGTGCAACGCTGCAAGGCAAAGAAGTTGCCTCATATTGTGCTTCAAAACTTAATACGGGATTAACGGCAGATTGCACAAATTTAAATATAACGGAAAATAATCGTTTATTATCAACCAGACCCACTTTCGGAGGGCAGTTAACCGCCGATATTTTATGTAAGACTCTGCCCCAAATGGCTACGGTTCAAGAAAATATTTTTAAAGAACAACAAATTGAACATAGTGCTTTCGCACATTTTGAATGGATTAATATTGACGAAATTGAAAGAAAAATTGAAATAATAAATGCAATAAAAAAAACATCCGAAAATAAGGATGTAACAACATCGGATATCGTAATAGCAGGCGGAATGGGTGCTTGTAAAGATAACGGATTTGAACTTATTTACAGTCTTGCACATAAAATGAATGCTGCCGTCGGCGGTTCAAGAGAAGCATTTGAAAGAGGTTATATTGAGAAATCTCAACAAATAGGACAGACAGGTAAAACAATTTCTCCTAAATTATATATTGCAGTTGGAATTTCAGGAGCTAATCAGCATATTGCAGGTATAAAAAACAGCGGAAAAATAATTGCAATAAATAAAGATGAAAATGCACCGATTTTTAAATATGCCGATTACGGCATTACGGGAGATTTATTCAAAATTTTAGATGAGTTAATTACAAAATTCGATACTAATAAAGAGGAAAAACAATGAGCAACGAAGTAATTGAAAAAGAAAACACATTAAAACCTTTCTCAACAGGGCAATTGCTTAATTTCTGTCTTGGATTTTTCGGACTACAGTTCGCATGGCAGATGAGAATTATTTTATCGGGCCCCGTTACTGAAGGACTTGGAGCATCTCCGTTTTTATTCGGTTTGATATGGCTGGCAGGCCCCGTTACAGGCATGGTCGTTCAGCCTATTATCGGTGAAATGAGTGATAAAACTCATACCATATTCGGGAAAAGACGTCCTTATCTGTTTTTAGGTGCAATTTTTGCCAGTCTGGCATTATGGGCATTTCCTAATTCGGCTAATATTGCACAAAAATTATCCGAAACACTAAATCTTCCGCTTGGTGCATTCGGCGGATTGATTATTGCGGCAATCATGATATGGGTTATAGATGCTTGTGTTAATGCTGCTCAAGGGCCCTACAGAGCTTTAGTACCCGACCTTGTACCTGCTCATCAGCACGCACTTGCTAATTCTTATTTGAGCTTTGCAATCGGTCTGGGGTCTGTAGTTGCAGCAGGTACGGCACCGTTTTTAAAATATGTCTGCAACTACCAAATGAGCATAAATGCACAGTTTATAATGGCAGCACTCGCCTTCTCTCTTGCAATGATATGGACTTGCATAACAACAAAAGAACATCGTTCTCAAAAAACAAATGAAACATCTGCCAATAAAGTTAAAGAAAATGAACCTTCATTTATGCAAAAATTAACGGACTTCTTTAAGACTTCTCCCGAAGTCGGCAAAATATGCACACTTCAATTATTCACATGGATTGGTATTATGAGTTTGTTTATTTTCTTTACTCAATATGCAATTCATACGGTTTATGGTGTTCCCGATTTAACAGCGGCAGCAGAAGAAGTTAAAAACGCTTATCTCGATACAATAAATAAAGCTGCTAATTTTTCTTCCATTTGTTTTGCGGTGCAAAATTTAATTTGTTTTGTTGTATCAATACCGATAGGTTTATTATCAACAAAATTCGGTAATAAAAGGGTGCATTTTATATCTTTGATTACACTTGCATTAACTTTTGTCGGAATGGGAATTTATCGTGAACCCGGATTTGTTCTTGTATGTATGGCAATAGCAGGTATCGGCTGGGCAAGTATTCTTGCACTGCCTTTTGCAATGCTGTCGGAATTTATTAAAAAAGGTTCCGAAGGCTCTGTTATGGGTATTTTTAACATATTTATAGCAGGACCTCAGGTTCTTGTGTGTACATTACTTGCTTGGTTTATAAATCAATGCTCTTATACAATACCCGAAGGAATAAATTACCATTGGGAATATGCTTTCTTCATAGGGGCATTCACACTTTTACTTTCGGCAGTTATTACAAATTTAATTAACGAAAAAAATAAATAAGATACGTAATTTTAGATTAAAAAAACGGCTCCGTTCACAAATATCGGAGCCGTTTTTGTCAGGTAAAGTTTCTAAGAACTTTCGCAATGGCTGCTTATTTTGTTTCATGCCACCTGCAATAATATTAATGCTTTTTATTCTTTTTCAAATTTTTATATATTTCGTCACCAAATTCAATAAGCTATGAATTAAGCGAAAAAAGAAAATTCTTTGAAGGGCATTAGAGTGAGGGCAATTTTGTTAGCGGACACTCACTTAATACAGATTACCGTTTTATAGTTAAAAGCCATAGTGCCGCTTACAAAATAACCAAGCGAAACAGCCCTGAAAAGGATTTTCTTTTTTTAAGCGTTTTACAAATTAAGAAAAATTTGAAAAAGAGCCAAATTTTTATACGGTTTGTCAGGGAAAACAAAAACGCAGCACAACTGCTGCAGTTCTAAGAAACAATATAAATTCAGACGTCGTGTGAAAACGCTCCGCTCTTGCTTCTATCTTTGACTTATTTTAAAGTCAAACACACTTCTCATCGTTCTTGCATTTATTGTTTCTAAGAACTTTCGCAATGGCTGCTTATTTTGTTTCCCCTGCCACCTGTAT
>CAJONH010000307.1 GCA_905235825.1 Candidatus Gastranaerophilales bacterium | reverse complement strand
GGTTAAATTACTTCTTATTTTTTCAACATTTTCAGGTGGTATAGACTGTTTTACTGAATATTGAACAATAGTTCAGCCTGTAAAATCTATCCCAACACGTAACGGTGTATGAGTTGTATAGTTAACTGTTGAATATATCATGCCTACAACACCGGGCAAAAGCAGGCAAAATGACAATGCAAGCCAAACCCATCTATATTTTATTACATCTATTATTTTTTTTGTGTCAAAAACACTGTATGACATTTTTATCTCCTTAATTTTTAATTAATCTAAAACTCCGAATTTAGCTTTTTCTCTTTTTGTTTCGGCAGCCTGATAAGCATCGTTAATATCTGATTCTTTCAAACCGAACAGAGCGGGATTTTTTAACTGCCCCGTTCCGAACATTAAATGCATAAAGTTTTTTGTAACAGTAATTGCGGAAAACATACTTACAAGCACACCGACTGCAAGGGTTAACGCAAACCCCTTTACTATATTTGAACCTAAGAAATACAATATTACACAGGTTATAATTGTTGACATATTTGAATCAAAAATACTGGTAAAGGCTCTGTCAAAACCTGTATTTATTGCGGTAAACAGAGTTCTGCCCGATTTTAATTCTTCTTTGGTTCTTTCAAAAATAAGAATATTTGCATCAACCGCCATACCTATACTCAAAATATAACCTGCAATACCTGCCAGTGTTAAAGTTACTCCGGTAACATTAAATATTGCAAATACTATTAAGGAATAAATAATTAAAGCTATATCTGCAATTAACCCCGGAACTCTGTACCAAAAAAGCATAAACAGCATAACTGTTCCAAGCCCTAACATTCCGGCAAATTTACTCTGATTTAAACTGTCAACACCAAGAGTCGGAGAAACCGCATTTTCTTCAAGTATTTTCGCAGGAACAGGCAATGCCCCCGCATTTAAAAGGTCTACCATCTCTTTTACCTGTTCACGAGTAAAACTGCCTGTTATTTCAGCCTTACCTCCAGTAATTTCCGCTTGAACAACCGGTTCTGATATAGATTCTCCGTTAAAATATATTGCAATCGGAAGTCCTCTAAATTCTTTCGTTAATTTAGCAAATTTTCTTGCTCCCTGACCGTTAAAACTTAATAGAACTTGCCATCTGCCTGCATTATCCGTACCTTCTTCGGCACGTTCAAGGTCGCTTCCGGTTAACCCCGATGATTCCCAACCTATAATATTATCTTTATCATCAACCAAAGGTTTTTTAAATTCTAATTCCGCAGTTTGGCTGAGTTTTTCCCTTACAGCTTTTAAATCTGAATCGGTCGGTATTTCAATTAAAAGCCTTTTTTCACCAATCTGCTGAATTGTAATTTCTGAAACACCCTGAGGATTTATTCTTCTGTCTATTGTTGCTTTTAACGCATCCATCATATCTTGTGTGATTTTTGCGATAGTTTCTGTTGTTTGTGCTTCAATAACTATTCTTGAACCGCCTTTTAAATCCAAGCCCAAACGGGTCGGTATAGTTTTTATACAAAAGAATGAAGCAACAGTCAATATTACTATGACCCAAAACAAAATTATTTTATTCTTCATAAATATCCCCTATCTGAAATATAAAACCTTATTTTGATTTTACCAAAAACATAAGTTTATTCACATAATATTTTCATATATACACATAAATTTATAATAAAAAAATTAAAAAAAGCGGAATTTTAATAATTCCGCAAAAATAGCTACGTAAAATTTCTTTCTTAATAGCGGGCTTTTTTAATAGCGGGCAGATTGATTTGTTTTCAGGTAAATTGTTGTGTCCGCTTTTTTAATAGCTGGCAAATCGGTTTGTTTTCAGGTAAATTGTTGTACTTGCAATGCTCGTAAATCTTGCATTTGATTAGGCTTCGATTAGATTTTAGGCTGTAAGATAGGCTTTAGCCTACAAAAATTTGTAATTTTTTGACTCGGTAGACTAAAGTCTACCCTTACTGCACTCAATCATATCTGATATTTTCTTCTGTATTCATGGTACTAGTCAAACCTACTTGCTACGTATAATATATTTAATTTCATAATTTTTATGGACAATTTGTAATAAATAAACTTCGATAATTTGAGCAATTTCCACAAATAGCATTTGTTGATTCGTGAAAACTATAACACCCGTCTTTTTCAGGAGTTAAATAATTATTCTCAAGATTTACACTATCACAACCCGCATGGCAATAGGAACTTTGACTTGAATATCCGTCCTTGCAGGTTACAAATACGTAATAACATTTGCTTAATTTATAATTTTCTCCAAAATCGATAATATTATCGTATATTTCGAGCAATTGTTCTTCTGATAAATTTTCTACTGCATCATATTTATTCATATTTATAATCCTCCAAATTTAACAAGTTTCCGTAATCTATATTTACTTTTTTATTTTTAAATTTATGAAATCCGCTATACGGAGTAAATGTCAGTTCTTCAAAATAAATTCTGTTTTGGCAAATCATGAAATCTACACGTACAAATGGAAAAACTTTTGATAATTGTTCAGATAAAACTAAAGATTTTTTTATTAATTCATCAGCTTGTTTTAATATTATTTTTTCTGTTGAAGAATATATATCTTCTATAAACAATAAATCTGAATTATAAATAGTCTGGCATTGATTTGCATATAACCTGAATATTGTTGTAGGTTTTCCATTGAAACAATAAACCTCAATTTCTTCACAGGGTTTATCAATTTCATCACGCATTAACGGTTCAAATAAGATTTTAGGTTTAATGTTGCGATACTGCATTTCAAACCCGCCCCAAAAGCTGTAATCTTGCCCAAGCCAGCCTGTTATGTTTCTTTTTACAATATCAAACAATCGTTTGTTTTTTAGAAATTCTTCTTTATTTTTTATTATATATTGCCACTTGCACCCGTGATTACATTTGATTACAAAAGGAATTGGGAAGTTTATCAAAATCAATTTGGTCAAAGTAAGTTGTAACATCTTGTTTTGGTTGACTAAAGTCAACCCTACTACTGTTATAAAGATTCTTCACCCCTGAATTG
>CAJONH010000306.1 GCA_905235825.1 Candidatus Gastranaerophilales bacterium | reverse complement strand
GTTGTTCTCAGAGGATTCCCATTATGAGTTTGTTAAAAAATTTAGTAGTATTTTTATGTGTGTTAGTTTTTTCAAGTTTTTCAAATTCTGTTTTAGCTGCTGATTATACAGCAAACACAAAACAACCGGTTTTAACCGAAGCATTAAACAGATTAGAAGCAATGAACAACAGAAAAGTTTTAAATGTAATTCAAGGACAAAATTCAACAAATAAACCAATAAAAATCATGTTTAGAGATTTGGCTGCTCTCGGTTACGGAACATGTGAAGCAGTTACTGCAAAAACAGCAGACGGCAGACTCGTTATTTTAATAAGCTCAAATTACAAAACAGCACCCGTTGAAGCAGTTGCTTGTTTAATAGCACACGAAAGTGTTCATCACGAAAACACAAAAACCTATGAAGAAGAAGTAAGAGCATGGACTACAGAAGTTCAAACATGGGTTGCATTTACTCAAGCTAATCCTTCATTAAAAGCAAATGATTCAAAATTAGTAAAAAGATTAAATTATTTATCAAAATTATACGTTAAAGACGGTAATCAAATGACAACAATAGCAAATATAATTGCAAACAATCCTGCTTATTCATCATTAAAAAAATCTTAATAAGTTTTCACTTCCATAACACACATTGCACAATTGAAACCAACGAGATATTTCTTGTTGGTTTCATCAATTAAGATGAAAGGTTCTTTATATTTTTTTATGGGATTTTGTTTCGGACATAACCCGAGTTGATTTTTAATACAGTATTTAGATGTCATAACGGTGCGATTACTCATATCTTTTTGACTTTCAAGTGCATATTCATTAACTTTAACACCTCGTTTTTTATAAAATAATGCTGCTTTTGCATTAAAGATATTTGCTTTATAATCAACCTCAGCATCAGGATATGAAGCAATGATTTTATTAAAAGAATTACCTGTATTTTTATAATTTTTTTGTCTTATTCTTCTTAATTTATCGGTTAAAATACGTCTTATTTCGTTAATTTGAGCGACTTTTAAGTACGGTACATTTTTAATTGAAATATCTTTTACATATATTTTAAATTCAGTGTTCCCTGATTTTGAAAGTTGAACTTTTAAATTATTAAGCATCATAGTTTTATTTTGTGCCTGCTCTATGTTTTTACTTATACCATATACTGCACAATTGCCGTTATTATCATAAAGAAAGAACCAAAATCCGGTATTAGTTTCTTTTGCTTTTATATATGCATTGAGTTGTCTTTTAATTTCCGCATTTTTTAATTTATCGTCAAAAGCCTTATCGTAATTGCGATAGATTTTTATTCCCTGTTTAATTCCTTTAATTTCTGCCGGATAAATTAAATTTTCTTCTGTTTTATTAATATTTGTGCCTGATAATTCTTTAAATTCATCAAAAAAACAAATACCGTCGCCGTTATTTAAAATATTTTTATTTAAAGTAAAATAATTTTTCTTTACACTTTCAACAACTCCTGCAAATTCCCCCAGCGAAGAAGTATAATTTTCGGTTGAAACATTTTTCTTTTCACCTGTGAAATTAAAACTGGTGTAACCTCTGTTAAATGTTTTATAAATATCGGGTTCAAAATCCGTTTTTGATATTCCCTCGCTTGAACGTTTTAACCCGTAATTTTCAAGTATTTTATCAAGTTTTTGTCTATAGTATGCTGTGGTATTTATAACATAGGTGTCATTTTTTAGTCTGCCTTCTATTTTAAAAGAAGTAACTCCTGCAAGTATTAATTCTTCAATATGCTCGGAAAGGTTTAAATCTTTCAAACTGAGTATATTTTTATTTCTTACAATATATTTACCGTCAGAATCTTTTAGTGAATATTTTTTTCTGCAAGGTTGTGCACATTCACCTCTGTTTGCACTTCTCCCCCCGTTTACACAGCTTAAATAGCATTGTCCGCTGTATGACATACATAAAGCTCCGTGAACAAAGCATTCAAGTTCAATGTTTGTTTTTTTTCTTATTTCGGAAATTTCTTTTATGCTTAATTCTCTGGGTAAAATTACCCGTTTAAAACCTGTTTTTTCAAGAAAATTAATTTTTTCCACTGAATTATTATTACACTGAGTACTTGCAATTAAAGGAATAGGAGGTAAATCAAGTTCTAAAATTCCCATATCTTGAATGATAATACCGTCAGCCTTTATCTTATATAATTTGTTTATTAATTTTTCTACTTTTATAATTTCGTTATCATTCAAAATAGTATTAAGAGTTATATAGACTTTTGCTTTATAAATATGAGCAAATTCAATAATTTCAATTAAATCGGAAATGGAATTACCTGCTTGAAGTCTTGCTCCATATTTTGAATAACCGACATAAACAGCATCAGCACCGACCAGTATCGCTTTTTTTGCTATTTCGCCGTTATTTGCAGGAACAAGCAGTTCAAATTCCGCTGTTTTCAAGTTTGTTTTTAATACCTTGTCTGATTTCAAGTGCATCTACCCCTAATCTGCTTAATGCTTTCATTGCAATGGAATCAGGTTGATTGCAAATCGCAATCAATAAATCATCAGCCGATGTTTTATTCTTCTTTTGAGATTTTGCTATATTCCACGCATCTTCAAGTATTAATTTAGCCCTTTGGCTCAAAGTAATTTCTGCAGTATTATAATCTTCACTAACCCCGATTAAATCTTCAATAACTTCTCTTGCATCCTTTATTATTACGCCTAAATCTCTTAAAACTTCAGCCGCCATGCTGTTTGATTCAAGTACAATACCGAGAAGAATAAGTTCACTTCCGACAACACCGCTTCCAAGCCTTCTTGCCTCTTGTTTTGCAAGCCTCATGATATATAATGTTTCATTAACCTGCTTTTCCAAAGGTAGTCTAATTTGTTCTTCCAGAATATATTCATTAACATTTAATTCTTTTAAAATATTGTATGCAATACCTTTTTTTGATTTTAAAAGTCCTAAAATTATATGTTCGGGAAGGATAGATGCCGTTCCTTCTTCTTTTACGATATCCATAGCAAGCATAAGTGTTTTCATAGCATTTGGAGTAAAAATAATTTGTTTATCACCAAATTCAGCCTGCCTTGATGATACTTCATTGAGTTTTGCATTAAAAGACTCAGTGGTAACACCAAGTCCCGCCAAAATTTTTGATGTTTCAGAATCGGTATCATCAAGAATTGAAAGCATTATTTGTTCTGTTCCCAATATTTCATATTGAGATGTTGACAGTTTAGCTATAGCCCTTGAAAAAATTCCCGAATTATCTGCACTTTCAATTAAAGAAAGTATGCTGTCATTTTTATCATTTCTGCGTCTTCTGTCGAATATTTCGGGGTGTCTGGCTTTAGAATGCTTATGAGAAGATAAAACGTTATAAAACATTGATTTCATTTTATCAACATCAATACCTTTATCTTTTAAGACGGTTGTTAACTCTAATCTGGGATAATCCCAAATAGCAAGGAACAGATGTTCCGGTTTTACATATATACTTCCTAAAATTTTTGAAATATCAAGTGTACGGGCAAAAATATCTTTTGACGAGTCACTGAAGGAAATAAATTCAACGGGTTTTACAACAGCTCTTTTATTTAATATTTTAACTATTTCTTCTTTTAGTTCATCTATTTTTATTTTATGAATTGAAAATGTTTTAACAATAAGGCTGTTAGTATCATTTAATATTGCAAGTAATAAGTGTTCAGGGTATATTTTTTCGTGATTATACTCTATTGCATATATTTGAGCTGATTTGACCGCATCTATAGCCTTTTCGGTAAACTTTTCAAACAAAACAAAAATCCTTAAAAAATAAACTACGAGATTATTCTATCATATTTTACAATAAAAAACCACAAGAACAAGGTATATTTTATTTGAATAAAATTTTGCCTTTTTGATTTTTATCATTAAATCATTAATTAAGGTCAGTTTTAATTGATATATTGTTAACATAACTTTACAATTTTTTGTTTATTACTAAAGTTTGTTTTTAATTAGGTCGATAACATACTCGGATAAACAAAAACAAACAATTGGAGATAAAAATGGGTTTAGCAGCATCACAAGCAAGATTTTTAGGATTAACGGCAAGAAAGTCAAACATAGAATATGAAGGACAACAAGTTAACCAACAGCGTACAGCTTTAGCTGAAGAAGTAAATGCATTGTATAACAGCTTAGCTTCATTAGCATTACCCGTTGCACCTGATGCTACTCAATACTATGAATCCAACTATTCGTTTTCTTTAAGTAATACAACCGGTTTAGACGGTGATTACTTGGTAAAAAGCTATTATAAGAATGCTGACGGAACATATTATATCAATGCAACACGTACATATAATAAAACTGTTGCTGAAGGTACAATAATTAACAGTTCTGCAATTACATCAGCAGCGGATCCGGACGATCCTACAAAAACAATATATTCATATACCCCCGAAGGAAGCGAAACAACTGTTCCTTTAACAGCTTCTAAAAGTTCTAAAACAGTTATCGGTACAATTAATGAAACATATCCGAACAGTCCTTTATCAACGGATGATACATTATTGACTTATACTGATGATACAACAAAACAAACTTATTATTTCTCCTTAGCTCAAATTCAGGCAGGCGGCAATATTTCCGCATATACAATGGCAAACAAATCAGTAACAACATCTGAAGTATTTGAAGATGCAAAAGTTACATTCAATTCAAATACAAACAGAATTTCTTCAATATCAGTAAAAAAAGATGACAATTCATACTACAGTCCGGCTGATGTTGATACAACAAGAATTTATGATTCAGACGGTTATGATGCTGCACTCAGAGATTATACAATGAGCAAAGATGAATATAACAGAAAAGTTCAAGAATTAAATGCAAGAACAGAGTCTTTGCAGCAAGAAGACAAAATCTTAGAAATGAGATTAGACCAAATCGGCACAGAACAAAACGAACTTAAAACAGAAATGGAAGCAGTTAAATCAGTATTAAAAGATAACATTGAAAATACATTCAAAACTTTTGCATAATAAATTAAGCGGGAAGAAAAATTAGTAAGAAGGCAATACGTCAGTAAGGTAAGGTATAAATTAAATGAGTTATAAAAATGACAGCTATTTAGTAATAGTAAACAAATACGGCGGTTTTAGCAGTGATGCCAGAGCACAATTATTTGAAACTTATGACCTTTTAAGAGATATTACGGTATCAGGTTCCGCATCTGACGGAGCAGGCTTTGGTACGGCAGGCAGTTTTCTTTGGAAACTTGCAAGTATGATTGCACCTGCATCATTTATGTCTGTTATGGGCGGTGGTACGGATATTAATATTCCGGGTACTTCTTATTGGTCGCCGAATAATTCTACTGCAGGAATTAATTCATCTTTTGGAATTGGTTCTTTGGCAAATTATTCCGGTTTTACGGGTGCTGCAGCTTCGGTTCTTTCCGGATTTGGCTCAAGTACACGTACAATGGACGGATATATGACAGGAGGTGCATCCGCAGTCCAAGCGGTAGCTGATTTGGCGGATTCTGCGGGCATAAACGCATTAGGTTATACAGCAGGTTTAGCATCAGGCTTCGGATTTGGAGATACATTCCTTCTTCCTGCTGCAGGTGTTGTATCGGGTTTTGGCGGTATATTGCAAGCCGTATCACCATATTTAGGTTCTTTCGGTGTCGGTACAACAATGATAGGAAACTTACTGCAAGGTGTTTCCAGTGCTCCTCTTGCCGCTTATCAAAAAGTTACAAGTGCAATTCTTGCAAATGCTGATACCGTTCTTGAAAATAAAGTAAAAAATATTGAAACTGTTTGTAAAATGCTTGATTCGCAAAACGAAGTCGTGAAAAAACTTTTAAAAGACGAAATGGACGGTATGAAAGACAGAATTCAAAATATCGGCGGTTAAAAATAAAAATTTCCTTCCTTATCCTATATACACACGTACACACTAAAACCCTCTTGCGAGGGTTTTTTTATATATATTATGATGATAAGCACAAATTATACATTAAATGTTAATTTGTTTTTTAATTCTCCCCTTTTGTCTGCTTCATTAGCAGCCTGTTCATTTGTAGGACCTTCCTGTCTTAATATTTCGGCTGCTTTTGCGAGTTTTGAAGTCAGTTCGGGATTATTGATATGTTTCATATAAAAAGCATTTTCATAAGCCTTAGCAGGATTAAATCCGTATCCTTTTTCAAGCTGGCTGAAATAAAAATCTTCATAATTATGAGGTATTCTTACTCTCCAATTTTCGGGAGAAACTTTTCCCGAAATATTTATCCTTTGCGACATTCCAAACATATCAGGCAGTGTAAAAAATTGTTTTGCGGAAGTAAATATTTCTGCAAATTTTGCATTTCTGAAATCTTCCTGATTTTTATCTTCATCATTTTGGTTTACATATTCAGGACACTTGTAAGTTACTCTCGAGAAATCAATACCGTAATCACGGAAAATTCCTGCCATTTGCAAATAACGTTTTTCCTTATTTCTCGAAAGATTAACAAGTGAATCGTTATCGTGATTGCCAATTCCTATAACAAATTTATTTGTATGATAACCGTCTTTTTTATATTGTTCGGGAGTTTCGTTATATTCGGCAAAAGATGTTGTATAAAGGTGAGGATAAATATTTTTTGTAAGCATTTTACTTTTTTCCGCACCATTTCCTATTAATTCCAAAAATACTTTATTTGGATTATTAGAGTCAAAATTTCTTCCGAGTGCATCTTTGCCTGCTTTACCTAATATTTTTAATATTTTATCATTTATTTCGGGCATTTGTACTCTTTCGTAGTTTCCGTTTTCTTCTTTATATACAAAAGGATCAACAAATTGCCAAGCAGCATCCATTCTTAACCCGTCATATCGTTTAAAAAAGTTATAATATTTGTTATATAATAATTTTCCGGTAATTCCGAGTTTTGATATATCTCCATCCTTGCCTATATCACCGAGTTTAGTATAATCAAGAGCATTCAATCCCCATGTTTGTATTCCATTTGTATCAGGACAGTTCTCAGGATCGGGACCGCCATAGAATAAACCTTCTTTGAAGCAATCTTTGTTTGCCCAAATCTCGCTTTTTGAAAATCCTAATAAACAATCGCCATAAAGTTTTATACTTTTTAAGTTTAATTCTCTTCTTGTTATTCCTTGCTGTTTATCTGCCAAAAATTGTTTAAAAGATTCAAATTTTATTGTTTCTTGGTAATCACGCTTTAGACCTTCAATTCTTTCTCGTTTTAAATCATCAGATATTTCCGAACTGTATAAATTTTTATCTGTTTCATCCCATTCATTGATATTATCAGTTCCGTATTCTTCGGATAAAATGGAAAATAATGTTTCGTGTTCAAGCCATTCCTTGTTTTTTTCTCTAAATTGTTCAAATTCGTAGTTTAGTCTTGAAGTATCTCTGTCAAATATAGTTACACCGAACTTATAGTTATAATATGCTTTTTTAAGCATTTTTTCCTGAGTTCCCATTTTTATATCCGAACCTAAAACATAATCATAATCTGTTCTATATTCACAAATATCTTCATTAGAAGAATTTTCAAATTCTCTATTAACTTCTTTGATATCTTCTTCTTCAAGTATTTGTGCAAATTCGGGAGTTGTTAATTGTTTCAAGTCAATAATATGTTCTCCGTATGCATAATTTGTTCCTGAATATGGCGATGTATTTACGGGAGAAATTTTTCCTTGAGGAGATAATTGAATTGATGTAATTCCCACCATTGATTTCATAAAATCCGTCAAATTCAGCATTGATTGTGAAAAACTTGAACCTATTCCCAAATTAAAGCCCTTTTCTGACGGAACATTAAAATCAAAAACTATTGCTGATGTATCCCTTAATCCGAGAGCTTTTCTTGAGTCTTTTATAATTTTTTTATATTCCTGCTTTTCTTCTGTTGTAAATGCTCTTCCAAAATTAGGATTATAATTGCTGTTATTAACTTGCATATTCTCTTTCCCTCTTTGATGTTTCTATTAAAATCCGTAAAAAAATAATTTGCCATTAAATTTTTAGCCGGAAGAGTAATATACGAATAAAATGTATTTTCATACAATTTAGCTATGTTTGGATTATTAACAAAATTTTTATTTATATTAATATTTTGTTTCTTTTTTTTATCGCAAACCTGTGGTGCAAAAATGTATGAAAAAGATTATGTAAATATGTATTGCACCGGAAAAATTGAATTTATGCTTCCGGACAAAACACGTGTTGATTGTCTTACGGATGAATATGCAATTGAATTTGATTATGCTAAAAAGTGGGCTGAGAGTATAGGTCAATCTCTCTATTACAGCAAAATGACTGACAGAAAACCTGCCGTCGCAATAATAGTGAAAAAACCGTCAGATAAAAAATATATTATGCGTATATTTAAAGCGGAACCTAATATTACGGTTTTTATCATTCCGGCATGCAAAGATGATTAATAAATATTAAATTTTGTAATAATTATCAATTGATATTTTTTTAATGAAAATGAATATTAAACCCATTAAAATAAAACAAAACAGATATAGTGTATAAAATACAATTAAAGATTTAAAAAAAATTATTTTTGGTGTAGAATATTATAGCTTATACAGAAAGGAAAATTAATTGTGGGTTTAACATTTCAGGAATTAATATTAAATTTATCGAAGTTTTGGTCTGATTACGGCTGTATTATCCAACAGCCCTATGATATAGAAAAAGGTGCAAGTACAATGAATCCTGCTACTTTTTTGCGGGCATTGGGGCCTGAACCTTGGAATACTGCAATGGTTGAACCGTGCAGACGTCCTACGGATGCAAGATACGGTGAAAATCCGAACAGACTTGGTCATTATTTTCAATATCAGGTTATATTAAAGCCATCGCCTAAAGATTCACAGGAATTGTATTTAAAAAGTCTTGAAGCAATGGGCATTGACCTTTCGAAGCATGATGTCCGCTTTGTAGAAGATAATTGGGAATCTCCCACATTAGGTGCAGCAGGTGTAGGCTGGGAAGTTTGGCTTGACGGAATGGAAATAACTCAATTTACATATTTCCAGCAGGTCGGCGGTCTGGAAATTCGCCCCGTAGCACTTGAAATAACTTATGGGCTTGAAAGAATTGCAATGTATTTGCAAAATGTAGATTCGGTTTATGATGTAATGTGGAATAAAAATATTAAATATGGTGAAATATATTTACAAAATGAAATAGAACAATCTAAATACAACTTTGAATATTCAAATGCAGACAGACTCTTTAAAATGTTTGATTTATTTCAGGCTGAAGTTGAATCGTGTGTTGAAGCTCAAATTGTACTCCCCGCTTATGATTACGTATTAAAATGCTCTCATACATTTAATTTACTTGATGCACGTGGTGTAATAAGCAGAGATGAACGTATTAATTATATTAACAGAGTGAGAAGAATGGCCGCTATGGTTGCATCTTTATACGTTGAACAAAGAGAAAAAATGGGATTTCCTCTCTTAAAGAAGGAAACAGTTAACGTATAAAAAAAAAAGGAAATAAATTAAATGACATTTTTATCAAATTTATTAAGTAAAAAAAATCCGGATGAATTTATTGAACAATCTGAAAAAAGCGGTTTGAATAAGACATTAACGGGATTTGACCTTATTGTACTTGGTATTAGTGCCATTGTCGGTTCGGGTATATTTGTAATGATTGGTTCAGCTGTTGTTGGCACGGCTGAGCATGTTGGAGCAGGTCCCGCATTGATTATTTCCATAATACTTGCAGGAATTATTTGTATATTTCCCGCATTTTGTTATGCAGAATTTGCATCTATGATACCGGTTTCAGGCAGTGCATACGTATATGCTTATGCTACTATGGGGGAATTTATGGCTTGGATTATCGGCTGGGTATTAATGCTTGAGTATGCAATAGGAGCAATCGCTGTTTCTTCCAGTTGGACAGGATATTTTGTTCAATTTTTGCAAGGTTTTCCTTTTTTGCCTGAATGCATTAAAAATCCTCCGGTGTGGTTGATTAATAATTATACGGCTATAGCAGGAACTCCTGTTGCAGATTCGGTTCCTCATATACTCGGTATTCCTGTATGTTTTAATATACCTGCAATTGCTGCAATTTTAATAATTTCCGCAGTCCTTTTAAAAGGAATGACTGAATCTACAAACTTTGCAAAAATTATGGTTTTGGTTAAAATTGCCGTAATAGCTCTATTTGTTATAGTTGGTGCATTTTATGTAAAACCGGAAAATTGGACTCCTTTTATTCCTAACGGAATTAAAGGTATTGAGCTTGGTATCTTTACTATTTTTTACGCTTATGTCGGATTTGATGCCATTTCTACAGCAGCAGAAGAAACTAAAAATCCTCAAAGAGATTTACCTATCGGGCTTATAGGGTCGCTGCTTGTATGTTCAATAATATATATTCTTGTTACCGTTGTTCTCACAGGCATGATACCGGGAAGTCAAATAGATATTACGGCACCAATAGCTCACGCTATGCGATATGTAGGTCAGGGATGGTTCGCAGGAGCCATTTCTATCGGTGCATTAGCAGGTTTAACCTCGGTTTTAATTGTACTTGTTTTCGGTACTACCAGAATTTTATACGCAATGGCTCGTGATGGTTTTTTCCCTAAAATTATGAGCAGCGTACATCCTAAATATAAAACACCTTGTGTTATGACGGTTATATCAGCAATATTAATGATTGCAGGCTCTTTATTTATAAATATGCAGGTTGCAGCAGAACTCTGTGTCCTTGGTACGTTTTCTTCATTTATGATTGTATGTATCGGAATTATAATATTAAGATATACGGAGCCGGACAGGAAAAGAACGTTTAAAGTTCCTTTTTGTCCTTGGTTTCCTGCTGCCGGGGCTTTATTATGTGCCTATGTAATGTATAGAGCAATGCCTGATATAAAGACTGCTGCTGCAATTTTCCCTGTTTGGCTTTTATCGGGAATTGCAATATATTTTTCTTACGGATATTTTAATCAAAGAAAAATTGAAAAAAATGAAAATTATAAAGTTGTTTATACAGATAATCAACCTTGTTTTACTGAAAATAAAAAATAGATTAAAGTAATTGAAACTATTTATTAGTATTTTTTTTAATAAAAAGACCGCCAAAAGCGGTCAAGTGAAAAAATAACAAACAATAATTAGGATTGGGGGAAAATTATAATACTTCTATTTCTTTTTCAATTGCAGTTGTAGCTATTGTTTCTGCAATTTCATCTGATAAACCTTCTTCAATACCGGCTTTCTTATATGAATCGTGCTTTTCTGTATAAACATTCATAGAACCTTCAATTCGTTCAATACTTGCCGGATCAGTTGCATTTATAAGTTTTTCATATCTTTGTAGTTTTGCAATATTCATTGCTGCCAAATTATTGTATGCAACTTGATTTCTTGTATTGTCTATTACTTCACTGCTTACCTGTTTATTGTTTTCTTTTGCATTTGACTTTCCTTGTTCGGGAGCACTTTTTGCTGCCAATTCATCTTGTCTTGTAAAATTGTAATTTACACCATAGAAATTGAATCCGCTGATTTTGTCTGCCATAATTTTATCTCCTTTTTATTGTTTGTTATCCACACTAATACTATCGACATCTTTTATAATGAACTTTAGTTTTTAATCAAGTTTTTGTTACAAAAGTTAATAAATTCGGTTATTACTGGTCAAAATTAAAAATTTAAGCTAAAATATAATGTAATCGATAATAAAAAGGGGAAGATAAGTATGGTAATTAACAATATTTTCAATGCTTTTGTACGATTTACGAACCTTTTTATTGATTGGCTCTCTTTTAATTTTCAGGAATTTGCCTGGTGTCCTGTCGAAAATCGCTGTGACAGATAAGATATAAAGTCTGCTCTCATTTGCGGTTTATGCTGTTTTTTCTTTTGTATTTACAAAAGAGATGTTTTGTTTTACCTTTAATAAAGAAAGAGAGCATTTATTATGATAAAGCCGAGTTTTGATGAAATACGGGAATTAGCAAAAATTTATAATTGTATTCCGATTTCGACGGAAATTTTTTCGGATATTACGACTCCGATACAAGTTTTAAGAATTCTAAAAGAACAGGATGAACACTGTTTTCTATTGGAAAGTGTTGAAAAAGCCGAAAAATTAGGAAGGTATTCTTTTTTAGGTTTTCAGCCGTCTATGGAAATAACCTGTCTTAATGATAATCTCAAAATATCAGCAGGAGATGATGTAAAAGAAATAAAAACCAATTCTCCTCAAAATTATATAAAACAGATAATAGAAGATAATAAAAGTCCGAAATTTGATTATCTGCCGACATTTACGGGCGGACTCGTCGGATATTTTGCTTATGATTTTATAAAATATTATGAACCCAAATTGAACCTTGATGCAAATGATGACGAGAATTTCAATGATGTTGATTTAATGCTGTTTGATAAAGTTATTGCTTTTGATAATGTCCGCAACAAAATAATTTTGATAGTTAATATGAAAACAGATAAATTAGAAGAAAATTATCAAAAAGCAGTCAGTGAAATTGAATGGTTAAAAGATTTAATCAGATACGGAACGCCTTATGAAATAAAAAAGGGCAGATTAAAATCGGATTTTCGCTCTCTGTTTAATAAAGAGCAGTTTTGCAGTATGGTAGAAAAAGCAAAACATTATATAAAAGAGGGGGATATTTTTCAGGTTGTATTATCTAACAGATTTGATGCCGATTATGAAGGCGACCTGCTAAATACATACAGAACTCTGAGAACGATAAATCCTTCACCTTATATGTTTTATTTCGGCAGTAATAATCTTGAAATAGCGGGTGCATCTCCTGAAACTCTTGTAAAACTCGAAAACGGCAAATTATACACTTTTCCGTTAGCAGGGACAAGAAAAAGAGGTGCTGATACAAAAGAAGACGAAGTTCTTGAAAAAGATTTATTATCAGATGAAAAAGAATTGGCTGAACATAATATGCTGGTTGATTTGGGACGAAATGACATCGGTAAAATATCAAAATTCGGAACTGTTGAAGTTGAAAAGTATATGTCAATAGAAAGATTTTCTCACGTTATGCATATTGGTTCAACCGTAACGGGGCAGATACGTGAGGATAAAGGTCAATTGGATGCAATTGGTTCTATTCTTCCTGCAGGAACACTTTCCGGTGCTCCCAAAATAAGAGCCTGCGAAATTATTAACGAGTTAGAACAAAATAAACGAGGAATATACGGAGGAGCAATAGGCTACCTTGACTTTACGGGTAATCTTGATACATGTATTGCTATTAGAATAGCGTTTAAGAAAAACAATAAAGTTTTTGTAAGAGTAGGTGCCGGTATTGTATATGACAGCGTTCCCGAAAATGAGTATATCGAATGCACTAATAAATCTAAAGCAATCATGAATGCGTTGAAAACATCAGAGGAGGTTTTATGATACTACTGATAGATAATTATGACAGTTTTTCATACAACCTTTATCAATTAATAGGTGAAATAAATACTGATATAAAGGTCATAAGAAATAATGAAATGACAATAGAGAAAATAGAAAAAATAAATCCTGACACTATTGTTATTTCCCCGGGGCCGGGTAAACCTTCCGAGTCGGGAATTTGTGAAGATGTAATCAAATATTTTGCGGGGAAAAAGCCAATACTTGGAATTTGCCTCGGTCATCAGGCTATTTGTGAAGTATTTGGTGCCAAAATAACCTATGCAAAAGAAATTATGCACGGAAAAACTTCTATCGTAAACATTGATAATTCCTGCTCTATATTTAAAAATCTGCCCGAAAAAATTAAAGTAGCAAGATATCATTCACTTGCGGCAGAACCTTCAAGCATGCCTGAATGCCTT
>CAJONH010000305.1 GCA_905235825.1 Candidatus Gastranaerophilales bacterium | reverse complement strand
TTTCTTTGCCATAACTTTACCTTTACTTAATTAGACTTAAAAGCCATTTGAAAATAATATCCATGATATAAACAACAACCGTAAAAAACGTAACAACAGCAAGCACTATACCTGTTTCAACAATAACCTGATTTTTGGTAGGCCAGGATACCTTGCCCCATTCGGCTTTAACACCTTTAAAATAGGTTATCATTGATTCTTTAAAATCATTTTTCGGTTGTGGTTTTTCTGTTGTTGCCATTTTTGCCTTCTTTGTTTAAATTAATGATTAAACCGCGCCCTGAAGGACTCGAACCCTCGACATCCGGTTTTGGAGACCGACGTTCTACCAACTGAACTAAGGACGCTAATTACAAATCCTTTAATTAAATTTCCTCTTTCCGAAATATAATTTAAATTAAATCTGCTTCGGATTTTACGAGTTTTACTGCCCGTCAGAAAATTATTATTTCGTTTCTTTATGCGGTGTGTGTTTTTGGCAGAACGGACAGTATTTATTTAATTCCATTCTTTCTTTTAAAGTCTTTTTATTTTTAACTGTTGTGTAGTTTCTTCTCTTACATTCTTCACATGCGAGAACTACCATTCTGTCATTTTTTCCTTTTATACCCATTGTATCACCTTTTCTTATTGATTGTATTTCACGATAAAATTATAGAATACATTCCTTTTCCGCATATTCTATTTTTCCGTGTAAAAATTACTGATATTATCATATATTAAACATATTTTTTTTCAAACATAAATTTACAAATCTCAAAATAATTCGCAAATTGTAACTACTTAGCAGAATTAATCGTATGCTATAATTTATATAGCAGCAATATCAAAAAGAAATACAAATAAGCAAGACCATTGACAAAATTCTTTAAAAATTTTTAATGAAACAAGAGCAAAAGCCCGTTTGTTTGAGTACCCGAAGGGTACGAGTTACGGGCTTTTAGGTTGAATTTAAAATTTTAGGAAGTGAGGAATAGGTCTGCGTGTTATATTTCTTTTTGATTTTTCAAAAGCTGAGTTACCGCAAATTTTATGTCATAAAAACAGGAAAAGATTAATTTGTAAAATAAATAGTATTACAATAATAATAATGATATAATTAAAATATAGGAGTTTATATTATGCCTGAACGCAAGACAAAATCAGTATTTATAATACCGCCTAAATGGTACTGTCTAAACCCGCCTTCTTTTATGGTTCCGACGGTTTCATATATACGAAAAGAAAATTATGAAACCAAAATGCTTGATTTTAATATTGATTTTTATATGACACTCCTAAATAAAGATTATTTAAACAGTTCTCTTATTGAGGCAGAAAAACAGCTTCCTCAATTATTTGATTATTTGCAAAAGAATTATCAAAAAGGTAAATCACAAGAGAGCTATAACAATGATTTCAGATGGAAACTTTTAAGATACAACAAAATAAAAAAGTTTCTCGGTGAAAAAAAAGAACAAGTTACTAAAGCAATTGACACTCTTTCGTACTCAATCAAAGTTATGAAGGATAAGGATTTATATTATAATCCTGTTGAATTAACAACAGCAATGAATAATATTGAACTTTGTCTTGAAGCTGCAAGTTTACCTTATTATCCTCAGCAAATTCAAATAAAAAGCTATGAAAATCCGGAATTTAAACTTGAATTTGATTGTATGGTTAAGTCAGCTAAATCAAACAATATATTTACGGAATTTTGCAAGAACAATATATCACGGATTACGGATTTAAATCCCGATATCATTTGTATATCGATAGATGCTATATCGCAGATTGTTTCTACGTGTACTTTATCTGCAATGTTAAAAGAAAAAACAAATGCAAAAATAGCGTTTTTAGGAAATTATTATACACGTGTTACGGATACAATCAAAAAATATCCTGAATTTTTTGATATATTTTGCGACTATGTTGTACCTGATGAACTGGAAATTCCGACCCTGCCAAAATTATTTGATTATTTGGAAGGAAAAATACCGATAGAAGATGTACCCAATATTTTGTACAAAAAAGAAAATATCGTTATAGAAAACGAATATTGTCCTTCCATAAAATTATCGGAGCGTCCGGTGTGGGACTTGGATGATTTTGATTTTTCAAAATATCCGACACCGGAGCTTGTTATTCCCCAGCTTTCAAGCAGAGGATGTTACTGGGGCAAATGCAGTTTTTGCGACCATTACTTCGGGCAAAAAATCGATATTAAACCTGTTTCTCAATTTACAGACGAACTTGAAACTTTAAATAAAAAATACGGTATCAAGCATTTTGAACTCATAGATGAGTGTATATCTCCGCCTTATTTACTTGCAATGTCGAAAGAAATTTTAAAAAGAAATCTTGATATATATTTCTTTAATTATGCAAGACTTGAAGAAGGTTTTAATGAAGAAGTTTTATCAACAGCATATAAAGCAGGCTGTAGAATGCTTTTGTGGGGTTTTGAATCAGCCTCGGAAAAAGTTATGAAAGATATCAATAAAGGTATTGATATAAGTAAAAGAGAAGAAATTCTCCGCCTTTCAAGGAAAATAGGCATTTGGAACTTTGCATTTTTATTTTTCGGATTTCCAACCGAAACAGAAGCCGATGCAGCAGAAACAATCGATTATTTAAAAAATCATAAAGATATTATATCAAGTTACGGAAGAAGTGTATTTACACTTGGAAAACATTCCCTGCTGACTAAATATCCCGAAAAATTTTCTATTACCCGAATATATGCAGATGTTGAGGAATTTTCATCAAAATTGCACTTTGACACTTCTATAGGGATGAATGAAAACAAAGTAAATGAAATATCAAAAAAATGTCTTTTGGAATGTGCAAAAGCATATAACAATCCTATATGGATGTATTTGGTATACAGGGAAATCCTGTTCCTATACATTTGCAAATACGGAGCAGATAAAGTTGAACAAATGTCGGTAGAAATTCATTCCGATAATATAAGTGATGTTGACTAAAAACGGCTGTTTTTAGATTTATACGGGTTCACCGTACAAGCACCATGTTTGGGCTTTTGTAATTTTTACGTTTGCGAAATCACCGATATTTTTTTTATCATCAGTGAAATGAACTATTTTATTATTACCTGCTCTTGAATTTAATATAATACTGCCGTCTTTTTCAGTTTTGCCTTCAACAAGCACATTAAGTATTTTTCCGACAAATTTTTCATTGGACTTTAAACATTCTTCTCTGTTTTTTTCGTTTAAACGTTCTAAACGTTTATATTTTGTTTCTTCATCAATAAATTTATCCGTCATTTTAGCAGCTTTCGTATATTTTCTGGGAGAATATGCCGCAGTATTTGAATAATCAAGTCCGAGTTCTTCTATGGCTTTAAGAGTATCTTGAAATTCTTCTTCGGTTTCAGAGGGAAATCCGGCTATAAAATCACTTGTTATGGCTGAGTCAGGAAATCTTTTGCGGATTTTCGACACAATTTCATAATATTCTTCTTTAGTATATCGTCTGTTCATCTCTTTTAATATACGTGAGTTTCCGGATTGCATGGGAATATGGAAATATTTGCAGACTTTATCGCATTCATCAACTGCATTAATTAAATCATCAGTAATATCAGAGGGATATGAAGTTACAAACCTTATTCTGAAATTACCTTCTATTTTATTTAATTCTCTTAAAAGATTTGCAAGTGTAATATTATCATTTTTTAAATCTTTACCATAGCTGTCAACATTTTGACCTAACAGTGTAATTTCTTTATAGCCTTCATTTACTATGTTTTTAGCTTCTCTGATAATTTCTTCGGGGAGCCTGCTTCTTTCTCTGCCTCTTGTAAAAGGTACAATGCAATATGTACAAAAATTATTGCATCCTTCGATAATTGGTATCCAGGCATTAACTGAATTTTTTCTTGATATTTTATAATCATTTTGGTCATGTATAACGGGATTAGAAGTAATTGCACACACCTTTTCACCGTTATTTACTCTTTTGATGAGCTGGGGAAGCTCATATATATTGTGTGTACCGAAAATCAAATCAACATAAGGAGCTCGTTTTCTTATTTTAGCTTTATCCTGCTGGGCAACGCATCCGCAAATAGCTATTTTTATTTCCGGTCTGCTTTTTTTTAGCTTTCCCCAGACCCCTAATTGACTGTATGCTTTATCAGCTGATAACTGTCTTATTGAGCAGGTATTTATAATATAAAAATCGGCATCCTTTTCATTTTGAGTTTCAATATATCCGAAATGAGAAAGAATTCCTGATATTCTTTCACTGTCCGATTTATTCATCTGGCATCCCAGAGTTTCAATGTATAATTTTTTCATATTACTTTCTCTTATATACTGTTACTTTTGTTTTATTTTCGTTTTCAAGCCTTATTTCTTTCACTTTTTTATAATTCAGAGCAAAACCTTTATTTTGTTTAAACATTTTTTCTATTTCTTTTAATTCTTTGCTGTAATCCTCCGAAGTAAAAATACCAAAAGGTTTAAACAAGATTACAAAATCTTCATTATAATCGGCATCTTTAAAATCTTCATCCAATATTCTTTCAAAATTTACGGCATTTTTAGCAAATTCCCCGTCGGGATTTATGCTTCTAAACTGCCAGTACCCGACTCTGTCGCATAAGCCGTATATTGCTATTTTGATTTTTTTATTTTTCATATATTCGTTTTCAAGGTAGCCGTATAAATTCAATACCTTATCATAATCCGTTATTTTAATCGGATAAGCACTTGCCTGAGGTAATAAAGATTTGAGTTTATCAGGTTTTTCTTCCAAATAAAAAGTATAAAAATTGGTTATATTGAAGAAAACGATAAAAAATATAAATATATTTTTTAATAATTTGTTTTTTAGAAATTTTGTTATTGTATATAATCCTGCACAATACAATATACAAAGCAAAACAGCAATATAAATAAAATGATTTATCCATAAAAGCTGATTATGCATAACAGCTATAAACAAAAATAAATATATTATTATATTCAGAGCGGAAACTCTTACCAATCTGTTACTTAAATTGCAGATAACTCCAATTATGGAAATTAAGAAAATTAATATTCCGATATAAGAATACAAACCTTCAATCTGATTATATTGAACCGTATACATACTTCTTTCTGCAAGTTCTTTTTCTATAATGCCCGATACATATCCGCCCTGTATTATGAAAGCCGATACGGAAAAGATTAAAACAACAATTCCCAAATTAAATATTGTATATATCAGGTCTTTTATTTTGCTGTTACTTCTTAATGATGTATATATATTTTCAACAATTACGGAAGCCAGAAATGAAGTTATAACTACCGCATACCAACGTCTTGACAGAAAAGGCAGATATAATAACAAAGCGAATATAAGAATTTTAATAAAATTAACTTTTTTGTTAAATCCGTATTTAAAATACATTATATAACAAGTTAATACAGGTATCATCCCGCACACGTCAGGCAGACCTGAAATTACGGAAAGCCAGATAGCGGGAAAGAAAAAAATTGACGATAAAAACATCAATATTTGACGCTTGTTTAATGCAACAGCAATTCCGTTATTTATTGCTAACTTTTCTTTTAACTTATAATAGAAATTGTTGAATAAATACCATATCAACATTATTACGGGCAGAAGATACATTACTTCAACCGCATAAATAAATCCAAATCGAAAATCCTTTATAAAATATGAAAACGGAAGCAGTAATATTATTGAAAAAGGGTTTCTGTTATACCAATATATGTCATGACAAATTTTATTAAAAAATTCATTAATATTTTCTTTCAATAAAATTGAAAAATCATGCCAGAATATATTTTGTTCAACGAAATCACACGAATATAAATTAACTTCTTCCGATATATATTTATACGTAAAAAAATACATGAATATCATTGAAAGCACAATCAACAAATATTTTGCATGATTTCTCATCAGTAAATCCCTAATTTGTAAATATAAATAAATATTACTTTAATTGTTTGAAAATTACAATCGTGTTATACTGCTATTATGAGTAGCGGAGTATAAATAATATTATGGCAGAAATGATAAGAGCAGGTCATATTCTGGTAAAAACAGAAGAAGAAGCAAAAAAATTAAAATCTGAAATTAAGAATGAAAAAGATTTTGCTAAGAAAGCAAAAGAAGTTTCACTCTGCCCTTCAGGGGCGGAAGGCGGAGATTTAGGGTGGTTTTCTAAAGGACAGATGGTAAAACCTTTTGAAGATGCAGCTTTTTCTCTTAAAAAAGGTGAAATATCAGAGCCGGTTAAAACACAATTCGGATATCATTTAATTTATTTGGCAGATATAAAAGACTGATGGATTTACAATTAATAGAATATTTGAGAAGTTTTCTCACAAAAAATAATATAGACGGACTTATTATTAATTCAACGAATGAATTTCTTGTTGAGTATAATATGCTTGAGTTAAATTCAAGATATCATCTGACAGGTTTTACGGGGTCAACGGGGGATGTGTTATTTACGAATGATAAAATATACCTGTTTGTGGATCCCCGTTATCATGAAAAAGCCGATAAAGAAGTCAATCATGAATTTGTAACGGTTGTTAAATTACCGTTAAATAAATCATATTTAACGGCTTTAGATGAATTAATTCCGCTATATTATAAACTGGGAGTTGTCGCATCAAAAACATCAAAAAAATTTTATGATGCATTGTTACAGCGTGTAATAACAAAAAACGGAATAATAAAACTTATAAATACAGACCCTGTTATAGATTATAAAAAAGACAGCATTAAAGAAATAAATTATAATGTATTCAAACTGGATACTGATGTAACCGGAGTTGTTGCGGACGATAAATTTGTAAAAGTAAAAGAATATGCGGGAGATGCTTTTGGTATAATAGTAACATCTCTTGAAGATATTGCGTATTTAACAAACCTGCGTTCTTATGATTTTGCATATAGTGCCGTTTTTCCTGCAAAAGCTGTTATTACACATGATATGGCATATATTTATACGGATTGTACACTACCTTATATAGGCTCATATTTCTGCGTTAAACCCTTGTGTGAATTTGAAAATATGCTCAAAAATGCGGACAGAGAATATATTTATATAGATGAAGACAGTATAACTATTGCCGATTTTAATCTTATTTATAAGTCAAATACATTAAAAACAAGTTATTTAAAACTTTTAAAAACCGTTAAAAATGAAATAGAAAAAGAACATTTAAAAAGATGTTTTGAAAAATCGGATAATGCATTAAACGTAATAAGAGAAATGATAAATTCGGATACGATATACTCGGAGTACGATTACTCGGAAGCATTGAAAGAGGCAATGTTTCAAGAGGGTGCTATGTCATTGAGTTTTAGACCTATAGTAGCATCGGGGGCAAATAGTTCCGTTATTCATTATTCAATTCCTTCTAAAGAAAAAATGGTTGAAAACGGAGATTTATTACTTGTAGACTACGGAGGCTACTATGAAGGCGGGCTTGCAACAGATACCACAAGAACATTTATAAAAGGAGAACCTTCGCCTGAACAGAAAACAGCATACACAACCGTTTTAAAAGCCTTTTTGAATGCATATTACAAACAATATACAAAAAAATCTTCATATTTTGATATTGATAAAACGGCAAGAGAAACAATAGAAAAAAATATTACGTCTGATTATGCCTTTTCACACTCCACAGGACACGGTGTAGGTATAAGCGTACATGAAAACCCGCCCAGGGTATCATCCTCCGATGCATCTAAAACAAAAATTTTAGAAAATACGGTGTTTACGGTAGAGCCGGGAGTCTATAAAGAAGGCTGGGGCGGAATAAGACTTGAAAATACAGTTTACGCTTCTTATGAAGAAGATAAAGTAGTACTTCATTCATTTTCTCATTTTCCGTTTGAAATAAAACTTGTTGATATATCATTATTAAATGATGAAGAAAAAACCTATTATATAAAATGGCAGGCAGAATCTTCATGCACAATGTAGCTGCATCTAAAAATAAATTAAAAGAAATTGCAAAACTTCATCAAAAGAAATATCGTGAAGAAACAGGACTTTTTATTGCCGAAGGTGCAAAAATTCTTGATGAATTAATTGCAGAGAATGCACAGATTGTTGAAATATTCAGCTTAAAAGAATTCGAAAACGAAAAAATTAAATGTCCCGTTTATATAACGGATGAAGCAGGCATGAAAAAAATTACTTCAACCGATTCTGTATGCGATATATTAACGGTTGCGAAAAAGAAAAATTATGATATTAAAAATATAAGTACTTTAAATAAACTGATTTTGCTGGAGTCTATATCCGATGCCGGAAATCTGGGAACAATAATAAGGAGTGCAGCGGCATTTGGTATTGAAGGAATAATTTTATTCGGAAATTGTGTTGATTTATATTCCTCAAAGGTTATACGTTCCACGGCAGGCAATTTCTTTAAAATCCCCATAATTAATATTAGTGCAGCAGATGAGCTTGAAAAACACTTTAAAAGCCACGTAAAAATTGCAACAGCTCTATCAAAAAGAAACAATATCACATTGAAAGACTGTAATCAGTTTTCCAAATACATTATAATGTTTGGCTCTGAAGCACATGGGCTTTGTGATGATTTAATAAAAATTTCAGATAAAAACATAAGACTTGAAATGCACAATAACGTAGAATCCTTAAATCTGGCTGTTTCAGCCTCCATAGTTATGTATGAAATCTCAAACATTATATAGCTTTGCATATATTTTATATTCAAAAAGGAAAGATATTTTATATTCAGAATATATAAAAATTATTAATTTTTGTAAAGAAACTAATTAAAAAACTAAAGTTTAAAAAAATAAAAACCGATTAAATACTTGTTAGTTTTTTTCGGAGTCTAATTTATGAATAGTGTTCTAGCAAGTACAAATGAAGATATTATGGCAGAAATAAAAGAGATGATAAAAAATGTAGAAAACATCAAATTTGGCATTGACATGTTCGGTGAAATGGTTAAAAATAAAGTTTCTTCGGAAAGCGTTTAAATTTTAACCTTTTTTTGCTATATTCATGATGTAGCACACATTATGAAAGCAGAATTATGTTAAGAGAGTTTTTTTTGAATGAAGTAAAATCGGCTGTTAATTCGTTGGTTAAGAATAAAAAACTTGGTCAAATGAGTGAGGCTGACAATTATAACTTACAGTCAGAAATTCCAAAAAATGCTCAATTTGGTGATTTTGCGGTAAATGTGTCTTCTCTTTCCCGTTATACAAAACTTCCTCCTGTAAAAACAGCAGAAATAATCGCTTCGGAAATAAACAAGTCAGATTTTGAAATTAATGTAACCGCAGGTTTCATTAATTTCAAAATCAATTCTTTTATGTTAAATAAAATCGTTACCGAAGTTTTGGATAAAAAACTTGATTATGCAAAGAATGATATCGGAAAAGGCGAAAAAGTCATACTTGAGTATGTCAGTGCAAATCCGACAGGGCCTTTTCACATCGGACATGGCAGATGGGCTGCAATGGGAAGTGCTTTAGCAAATGTAATGAAGTATTCTGGATATAATGTTTATCAGGAATTTTATATAAATGATGCGGGAAGCCAGATACAAAAACTCGGCAAGTCGTTATATATAAGAATATTGCAGGAATTTGAAGTAAAAATTGATTTTCCGAGCGATGAAGAAGAAGCAAAAAATTTTTATACGGGTGACTTTTTAATTCCTGTTGCAAAAGAATTTATAAAAGAAGAAAATAAACGAGCAAAAATAATAGAAGAAACATGGAACGGCAATTATAACGAGGAGCAGTTAAAATATCTTTCTAAGTATGCAAGACTAAAAATGCTTTCTAAACAGCAAAAATTACTGGAAAATTTTCATACTCACTTTGATAATTTTTATAGCGAACTCACATTGCATGAGTCGGGAAAAGTTGAAGCATGCATAAAGAAATTGAGTGAACTTGGAGTATTGTATGAGCAGGATGGAGCAGTATGGTTTGCCTCATCAAAATACGGAGATGAAAAAGACAGAGTAATAAAGAAATCAGACGGAGCATATACTTATTTAACTGCGGATATAGCTTATCATTACGATAAATTACAAAGAGGATTTACTAAACTTTTAAATATATGGGGAGCAGATCATCACGGATATATTCCGAGAATGCGTGCTGCAGTTGAAGTTTTAGGATATAATCCGGATTCATTGGAAGTTCTTTTAGGACAGCTGGTAAATCTTGTTATTAACGGAGAAGAAGTCAGAATGGGTAAACGTACAAAAATGGTTACTCTTGATGATTTAATAGATGAAGTAGGAGTTGATGCTACAAGATATTGGATGATAATGAAAAGCATAGATACAACTCTTGATTTTGATATAGAACTTGCGAAATCAAAAACGGATGATAATCCCGTGTTTTATGTTCAATATGCACATGCAAGAGCATGCTCAATTTTAAGAAATGCATCGGCAGATAAACTCGATATAGTAAATAATAAAATGCAAAGCGGAAATGAACTTGATTTATCTAAAGCGGATTTCAATTTATTATGGACAACGGGCGACGAAAAAGCGGAAGAAACAACTAAAAAATTATTATTAAAACTGGAAGAATACAAATCAGCAGTTCAAAATGCGGCAAAAAACAGAAGTCCTTATTTAATAACAAAATACTTGCAGGAGCTTGCAGCTGATTTTCATAAATTCTATACATTTTCAAAAGTTATTGTTGAAAATGAGGGATTAATGTGTGCAAGGCTGTTCGTAGTAAAAGCGGTTATATTAATACTTCAATCTGCAATGAAGCTGATAGCAATTGAAGCTCCGGAAAAAATGTAATTTAAATTGAAATAATTTGTAACAAAATACACTTTCATGGACAATTGTATAATGTCACGTGATTTAATTTTGTTGTATAATATTCTCACAGATTAGCGGAGGAAATCTTTTATGACCGTAAAAGATTGGTTTGAACAAAGAAAAGAAATGCAAATAGCGAGAAGGGATAAAGAAACCCGAATAGATGACAGTGTCGGAAATTTATGGGTAAAATGCTATCATTGCAATGCACAATTATTAAAAAAAGAAGTTGAAGACAACATGGAAGTATGCCCTAAATGCGGGTACCATTTCAGAATAAATGCAAGAACAAGAATTAATCAATTATTTGATGAAGGAACTTTTGAGGAATTATTCGGTAATATTACAACAGCTGATCCTCTTGAATTTTCGGATACCGAGTCTTATAAAAAAAGAGTTACGGCAGCAAGAGCGAAAACAAACATGAATGAAGCCGTAATTTCGGGAGTAGGCGAAATTGAAGGCGAGCTTACCGCTGCTGCCGTTATGGATTTTGAATTTATGGGTGGTTCTATGGGCAGTGTAGTCGGTGAAAAAGTTACACTTGCAATGGAGGAAGCATTAAAACGTGAAATTCCGATGATAGCGGTAACGGCTTCAGGCGGGGCAAGAATGCAGGAAAGCATTTTAAGTTTAATGCAAATGGCAAAAACAAGCTGTGCTGTAGCAAAACTCAACGAAGCAGGTTTATTATATATAACGGTACTTACGGAGCCTACTTTTGGCGGTGTAACAGCAAGTTTTGCAATGCTGGGTGATATTATAATAGCGGAAAAAGATGCAAGAATTGGTTTTGCTGGAAGAAGGGTTATAGAACAAACGATAAGACAGAGTCTTCCGGCTGATTTCCAAACAGCAAGTTATTTAATGAAGTACGGTCAAATAGATATGATTTCAGACAGAGCAGGACTAAAACCAATGCTTGCAAAAATAATCAGACTGCATAAAAAGAAAAAGTCATAAATATAAGCAAAACATCAGGATATACGGTGAGGTGAGTAAAAATGGCTATTTTGGAATTTGAAAAACCAATAGTTGAAATTCAAAAGAAAATACAAGAATTAAAGGAAATAAGTGAGTCATCAGGTATGGATGTAACAGCAGAAATAGAAACTTTTGAAAAACAAGCGTTAGAATATAAAAAAGAAGTATACGCAAATTTAACACCGGCACAAAGACTGCAAATAGCACGTCATGCCGATCGTCCTACATTTTTGGATTATGTAAAATTAATGACAACCGATTTTATGGAAATGCACGGCGACAGAGAAGGCATGGATGACAGGGCAATAATCGGCGGTATAGCCAAAATTGAAGATTGCAGTGTTGTTATTATCGGAACACAAAAAGGCAAAAATACAAAAGAAAATTTAACATATAATTTCGGAATGCCTCAGCCGCAAGGATACAGAAAGGCTTTAAGATTATTTAATCACGCAAATAAATTTAATATGCCGATTGTAACATTAATAGATACCCCCGGAGCTTATCCAGGAATAAAAGCAGAAGAAACGGCTCAAGGTACGGCTATAGCAGTGAATTTAAGAGAAATGGCGAAGTTAAATGTTCCGGTAATTGCAGTTATAACCGGTGAAGGGTGCAGCGGAGGTGCTTTAGGTCTTGCCGTTGCAGACAGAGTTTATATGCTTGAACATTCTTATTATACAGTTATTTCACCTGAGGGCTGTGCGTCTATTCTTTGGAGAGATGCATCTATGGCAGGAACGGCAGCCGAATCACTAAAAATTACAAGTGAAGATTTATTAAAGTTTGGAATAATTGACGGTATAGTTAAAGAGCCTTTAGGCGGAGCTCACTGTGATTATGAAAAAATGGCGAATGATTTAAAAGAAACCATAATGCGTGCTATTTATGAACTTCGTGATGTAAATTCAAAAACATTACGTAATGACAGATATAATAAATACAGAAGAATGGGTGTATTTTGTCAGTAAAAGATAAAACATATTGGGAAGTATGTATAGATATAAATCCCGTTTGTGCAGATGTATTGTGCGATATAATACAATCGGAATTTGAGTGTGAAGGTATTATTACTGCAGAAGAAAAGTATAAAAATCTTGAGCTTATTGAATCAAGTGAAAATATTTTAAAAGCGTATATTGTTGCCGATATGCTTGATTTAGATGAAATGCAGAGTTTTTTTAAAACAAAGAGGCAGGATTTAATTAAGCGCAAAATTTTTGATGCAGATATCGGAAGCTGGGATATTAAAATAAATAAGCAAGAAATAG
>CAJONH010000304.1 GCA_905235825.1 Candidatus Gastranaerophilales bacterium | reverse complement strand
CGGAAATAATATCTTGAATTGTTTCGTTTGAAAAGAAAGAAACTCCGTCAAGACAGATAATTCCTACTTTATCCCCTTTCTTCATCATATTAATTATCAGGCTTTGTGTCCAATTTATTATATTTTTATTCGGAAATTCTTTGAATTGCTCTCTGTAAAGCGATTTGCCTTCATTTACTGTTTGTAAATAGCTGCTATTGTTAAAAATGTGAACATTAAAGTTAAATTTACTAATTGAATAAATTTTATAATTATTTGCATTTTTAAAATACCGTTCAAATTTATCCTTGTCATAATAGGTGAAAATAATGAAATCATTAGGTTTTAATCTTGATTTTTCAATAAGTACAACGGGCAGATTATTGCCTTCACGACGCATTATTTTAGGTGCTGAATTTGGCGAATAATATAAATATGATATTGAAAGTAAAAAATAAGTAATAAGTATAATATTTTTTATTGTATTACTTTTAAATGATAAAATACCTGCTGAAAATGCCAAAATAAGAACAGGATAAATTTCACTTATATATTTTGAAAGTAAAATCATTTTTCCTGCAGCACTTAATACAAATGCTACCCCCAAAAAACAAAGGCACGCAAGTAATAAAATATTTAATATTTTATTTCGAATTATAATACCTTTTATAATTCCTATAATTGCAATAATTGAAGGTATTATTGCAAAAAATATAAAATTTATATTAAGTTTTTGATTGTCTGACAGATAAGAAATGATTGAAACAGGTGAATTTGTTATATTACATTGAATTGGTGAAAAATAATCCATAAACACATACACAGGTTTAAAAAAAGAAAATTCCGACCAAAATTGTGAAAGTGTTTTTGAAAATAATATGGAAAATATGAACGGTGAAATTAACAGAAGTATGCATAGAAATGGAAATGCATATTTAAGTGTTTCATTAGAATTTTTTATCATTAATTTCCATTCGTCAAAATTTTTGTATAGGTATATTGTGCTGAATAAAATAATGAAAAATGAAAAAACTAATCCTAATGTATGAACAGCACAAAGCAATGCATTCAGAATTACAAACAGAGCAAAAAGTCTTTTTTTACCTTCTCTAAGCAATTTTATGCCTGTTAAAACAATTAAAGATGAAATAAAAGAAAGCAATGAATACAATCTTACTTCCTGTGCAAAATATATGTAAAAAGAGCTTACAGCCGTAAAAAACGAGCATAATAAACCGGTTTTATTATCTTTAAATTCTTTTCCGGCAAAAAACATAGTTACAACCGTAAATAATGACATTATTACAGATGAAACTCTAAGTGAAATATCCGTATCGGGAAATAAAGCAAGCCAAAATTTAAGAAATATATAATATAACGGTGTGTGACAATTTTTTGAAACATATTTTATAAATTCGGAAAAAGATTCTTTTGATGCAATAAACCAGCTGACATATTCATCATTCCATAAACCTTCGGGTTTATCAATAAACCAAAATCTGAATAGAAAGGCAATAAGCAGTATAATAAATAATTTAAAAAAAGTTTTGTTTTTCATAGTTCACATGTTTGTATTAAAATTATTTTAACATATATAGTGAAGAAATGTATGAAATTAATAATTCAAATACCTTGTTATAATGAAGAAGTTGCACTTCCCGTAACACTCTCTCAACTGCCTGATAAAATTGAAGGAATTGACGAGATAGAAGTTCTGATTTCGGATGACGGTTCAACAGATAGAACAGTTGAAATAGCTAAGGAATACGGAGTTAAATATATCGAAACATCGACTCATCACAGGGGTTTGGCAAGAACCTTTATGGCGGGTATTCAGCGTGCTTTAAAGGAAGGTGCTGATATTATAGTTAATACCGATGCTGATAATCAATATTGTGCAGATGATATTGTAAAACTTGTTAAACCTATATTGGAAAAACGTGCTGATATTGTAATAGGTGCAAGACCGATTAAAGATATAAAAAGTTTTTCATACTTAAAAAAAATACTTCAATTTTGGGGCTCAAAAATAGTAAGGTTAATAAGTTCAACCGCAACAGAAGATGCACCGAGCGGTTTTCGTGCCTTCTCCCGTGATGCGGCTCTTGCTCTTAATGTTTTTGATAATTATACATATACAATTGAAACCGTAATTCAATCAAAAACAAAAGGTCTGCATATACTATCCGTTCCAATCAGAGTAAATAATACATATAGAAAGTCCCGTCTTGTAAAAAATATATTTACATATATTCAAAAAAATTCTTTTACAATATTGCGAATGTTTATAATATACCGCCCGTTTAGATTTTTTGCTCTGCTTGGCGGCATTATGCTTCTATCCGGATTAATACTGATTTTAAGGTTTTTATTTCATTATATGATTGATGAAGGTGCAGGACATATTCAATCATTAATTGTTGCTTCTATATTCATTATCACGGGATTTCAAACAATTATCTTCGGTGTTCTGGCAGATTTACTTTCCATTAACAGAAAATTGGTTGAAGATATTCAGGTTAGAGTTAAAAAATTGGAAAACAGATAAAAAAAACGGAATTGAAACAATCCCGCATTCGTAAATATAGTTTTTGCTACGTTTTCAAAATTAGTCTATATCATTTCCTTGTGCTGCATCCTCCGTACACCAATTGACAACTGTATATGCAGCTCTGCTGCCCTTATTAACACATCGTGTATTACAATAGTTTGAATAATAACCAACATATCCTTCGGGTTTGTTAATGTATGTATGAACCCAAACTGTATAACGGTCTGTAGAACTCGCATTTTCACAAACACAGTGCAGACAGCAGTAATATGTATATGCAAACAAATTATCATTATTTTCTACTAAATCATCATATAATTCTAATATTTGCTCATCTGATAAATTTTCAACAAAATTATAATTCATTTATTTCTCCTATATTTTTAATAATTCATTTATTATTAATTGTTTATCCGAATTTTCCAAAGTGATAAATCCGCTGTAAGGGGTAAATGTTAATTCTTGAAAATACAGTTTATTTCGATAAATCATCCAGTCAACCCTCTTACTGCAACTTTATCCGTACATTTTCTCATTAAATCAGTTATGCCATACAACTTAATCCACTGTATCTTTTGATTAAATGTTT
>CAJONH010000303.1 GCA_905235825.1 Candidatus Gastranaerophilales bacterium | reverse complement strand
TTGGCACGCAGGCGTATAAACTTGTTATTTTGCTTTTTTCGATGTTCTTATTGATATCAAGAAGTTGATTTATTTGTTCTATAGTGTAACCCATGGGGACTGAAAATTTATACATAATTTATCCTTTTTTTAATGTCATTGCGAACGAAGTGAAGCAGCGGAATTTGCGAAAGAGTGCAACTCGAGTATCGAAGGGCAAAAGCAGGTGACAACGACAGTGAAACCTGCACTTGCCCGAGAGACAGCAAATTTAAAGAGAATCCGGGAGAAACGAAGTCATGAGTCTATGTATGAAAATGAGAAAATAAAATCAGTAAATCAGCCGGACTGCCACGGCTCTATCGAGCCTCGCAGTGACATGGAAATACGTAATGACATGGAAATTAACAATCATTTCATAGAACCCAAAATATTAATTGAACCATTAATGCGTGATGAAATAGACACACCATGTCAAGCAATACAAATATATTGCTTTGGGGGAATACCTCAAATAATAATTTGGCTTCAAAACATAAACCAAATAACGATTTATGATAATAATCTCGAAATTTCCGATGATTTATTTGATTTCTCTGAACATAAAATTGTTACTCAACCAAATGATTTAATAAAAAAATCGGTAGGTTTATCAAAAAAGTTGTGCGGCAGTTTTAATTTTGTACGTGTGGATTGGATGATTTATCAAAATAAATTATATTTTGAAGAACTTACATTTACTCCATATAGCGGATTTTACAAATTTAAGAATTTGAAAAATGAATTACAACTTGGAAATTTTATTAGTCTGGACTGAATAATTATAACAAGGAGAAAATATGAATTTTGAGGTGATAGAAAATTTAAGTAATACAGATTTAGAAGAATTATTTGACGATTTAACTCAAGGAGAAAGTTTAAGCTGGTGTGCTTGCAGAACTACATATTATTCAAGTATTTCCGGATGTAATCTCCTTCCACAGAATGGAAGTACTACTTATAGTAATTGTGCGGCTATAACAGGCCCGATTTATAATGGGGATTATTGTATTGATTATTGCCGTAGTGCACACAGATGCAGTGTTCATGACTGGTATTCGGGGTACTGGACTAATGCGAGTGTTACATGTAATCATAACAGGTATTCTTAATTTTTATTTTTTATGTGTTCATTTTCCTTATTAAAGAATTTAATGTCAGTGTTACTGATTTTCTTATATGTCAATAGGGCTGATAATTAAATAATGAATAAAGAATATTTAAATTATTTAAAAGGGTTTTCTAATATAATTGTTTGTTCTCTTTCAGCTCCGACGCTGATTATTTTTACGGGTATTCCTACTAATTCTTCCAGTCGTTTTAAATATTTTTGTGCATTTAAAGGAAGCTCCTCCCATGTTTTAGCATCAGAAAGATTTGATTTCCAGCCTTTTAAAGTTTCATAAACAGGTTCTAAATACTTATGCATATTAATATTTGTAGGATAATCTTTGTAAATTTTCCCGTTACGAATATCTTTATATGCAATGCAAATTTTCAGTTCGTCAAAATCATTAAATACATCGATTTTAGTAATAGCCATTTGAGTTAATCCGCCTACCAGTACGCAATATTTGGAAAGAACAGCATCAAACCATCCGCATCGTCTTGGTCTTCCTGTTGTTGTACCAAATTCTCCGCCTATATTACGGATTTTTTCACCGATTTCATCAGTCAATTCCGTAACAAAAGGACCTTCACCGACTCTTGTTATATATGCTTTTGTTACGCCTATTACATTTTCTATATGAGTAGGCCCTATGCCGCTTCCTGTTGCTGCACCGCCTGCAATCGGGTTTGAACTTGTTACAAAAGGATATGTTCCGTAATCTATATCAAGCATTATGCCTTGGGCACCTTCAAAAAGAATTTTTTTATCATCTTTTAATATGCCTGAAAGTTTGGATACCCATTCATTATATACATAAGGTCTGAAAATTTCCGCATATTTTTTGCAATATTGAAGCATTTCTTCTTTTGTATATGTTTTTGTGCCGAAAACTTCTTTTAACATTTTATTTTTTAGCGGAAGAATTGCATCTAATCTTGAATTAAGCAGTTCTTCGTCGTATAAGTCTTGAATTTTAAGTCCGTATCTGCCTATTTTATCGCTATATGTAGGACCTATGCCTTTTTTTGTTGTACCTATTTTATTTTTACCCGAATTACTTTCGGAAATACCGTCTATATCTATATGATACGGGAGTGTTATTGAAGCCAGCGGACTTATTTTAAGTGATGAAAGGTCAACTCCTCTTTCAATCAGTTCTGTAGTTTCTTCCAAAAAAGTTTCGGGATGAATTACCGTTCCTGCACCGATAAAGCAGAATTTATTTTTATATAAAACTCCTGAGGGTACTAAATGAAATTTATATTTTTCATTATTTACAACAACCGTATGTCCGGCATTGCACCCGCCCTGATATCTTATTATAACATCGGCATATTCTGCCAATAAATCGGTTATTTTTGCCTTGCCTTCATCGCCCCATTGTGCTCCAACCACTACAGTATTTTTCATAAAAAATTCCTCTTTAAAGTTTACGTTTAAATTATATACTAAAAATAAAGCATATTTCTAATGCTGTTTTTTTAAATTTTCTTCCTCGGATTTTTATAAAGTGCAAATTGCTATGGTTATTTATTCATTTTGCGGGGGGATATTTTTTTGCACCCTGTATCTTGATTTATAATCTTGATATTTAATCTTAAAATCTAAATCTTCATCTTTATTTCTATGGCTGTATTCGTGTTTATCGAACGTTGTATTATAAAGCTGTATTACACTTGTTGAAATATTTGAGCAATGGGCTGATATTCTTCTTAAATCCGTTAATAAATCCGAATACAAAAAACCTGTATCAATAGAGCATAATCCCTCTTTTAATCTTTGAATGTGATTATTTTTTGCCCTGCGAACACCTTTTTTTATTACTGCATCTAATGGTTCAACTTTTGTTGCCAAATCTAAATTATCCGTTTTATAAACTTCAAATGCCATATAATATATTTCTTCTACGGCATTAACTATTGTTTTTAATTCATTAACAGCTTCAATGGATAATTTATGTTCGGTTTCATTAAATTTTTTTGCTGATTTTAAAATATTACTTGCGTGGTCGCCTATTCTTTCAAATTCTCCTATTATAAGAAGCAGCTGGGATACTTTGTTTCCGTCTTCTTCCGTTAAATCTTTACTTGAAAGTTTTACTAAAAATGAACTTAATTTATCCTCATAAAAATCTATTTTCATTTCGTTTTCTTCAATCATTTCGGCTATTTTATTTCTATATACTTTTAGCATTTTAGCGGAATTTATAAAATTAAATAGCGCTAATTCGCCCATTTCTATTGTTTTTTTGTAACATTCCGAAATTGCCAGTGTTGGTGATAGTAATAATCTTTCATCAAGAATAACTGTTTTATCGGATTTTGTTTTATTTTCAGGAATATATTTTATTGCTAATTTTTCTATCAATTTTGTAAAAGGCAATAATATAAAAGCTGCTGAAATATTAAAAATTGTATGAAAAATTGCTATTCCAAACGGATTTATATTTTCATTTAAGAATTTTAAATTAAAAAATACTTGGATGAATAATAAAACAGGTAAAAATAAACAAACACCAATAAAATTAAAAATAATATGAACACCGGCTACTCTTTTGGCATTCGTGTTTACTCCGATACCAGCCAAAAGTGCAGAAACACAAGTTCCTAAATTTTG
>CAJONH010000302.1 GCA_905235825.1 Candidatus Gastranaerophilales bacterium | reverse complement strand
CTTTTGCAAGCGCCTGTGCTTCAAATCTTGCGCGCTGGTCTATTGGATCAGAAAGTTCAGAAAATGCATTTGCTATTTCCCAGCCGTTTACGCGTGTTTCAAAACGCTCTGTTAAGCGCTTATTGTTTCTGTGAACTTTTGCAAGCGGTGAAATTTCTAACGGATAATCAATAATATGAACGGGTTGTATCAATGACGGTTCAACTTTTTCTTCAAAAACTGCATCAATAACTTTACCCCAGGAATCACATTCTTCTGTGTTTACACCAATTGTTTGAGCCATTTTAACAGCTTCTTCAAGATTTGCACAGCTCATAAAATCTTTTCCTGTGTATTCTTCTATTGCTCCAATCATTGTTTTTCTGTCCCACGGCGGTGTTAAATCAATTTCATTTTCTCCGTATTTAATTTTAGTTGTGCCTAAAACTTCCTGTGCGACATAAGCAACCATATTTTCGGTCAATTCCATCATATCATTATAATCAGCATAAGCCTGATAAAGTTCAATCATTGTAAATTCAGGATTATGACGTGTATCAATACCCTCATTTCTGAAACATTTACCTATTTCATAGACTCTTTCCGATACTCCGCCTACAATTAAGCGTTTTAAATAAAGCTCCAATGCAATACGCATTGTCATATTCATATCCAATGCATTATGATGCGTTGTAAATGGTCTTGCATTCGCACCTGATGCAACTGTCTGCAAAATAGGTGTATCTACTTCAAGATATCCTCTTTTTGATAAAAACTCTCTTATTTTTTGAATAATTAAACTTCTTTTTCTAAAGGTTTCACGTGTTTCTTCATTTATAATAAGGTCTATATATCTTTGACGATACTTAGTTTCAACATCCGTTAACCCGTGAAATTTTTCGGGCAGAGGTTTTAATGATTTTGTTAAAACTTCAAAATCTATGGCTTTAATACTTAATTCACCACGGGGCGTCCTTCTTATATCTCCCGTAAAGCCCATTATATCACCTATATCAACTAATTTTAAAAGTTTTAGTTTTTCTGCATCTATATTTTGTTTATGTGAAAAAATTTGGATTTTTCCGGTATCATCCATTAAATCAATAAACATGCCTGAATTTCTAACAGCCATAACACGTCCTGCAACACTGTATCTGTCTGTTGTTTCTTCTCCGGCAGCTAAATCCTTATATTTATCCTGTAATTCTTTTGCACTTGCGGTTTTGTTAAATTTATAAGGATAAGGATTAATTCCTTTATCTCTAAGCTCTTGTGCTTTATTAATCCTGCCCTCTCTTATAACATCAATCGATGAGGATAATTCTTGTTTATTGTTTTCCTGCATATTTCCTCCAAATTATTCTATATCTTTATAATATAACAAACATTGAATAATTTGGACTTTTTGCAAAAAGTCTGCAATATTCAAAAATTAATAAACTTTTATGATTTTGCAGACTTTGATACGAATATATTAAATTTTTAATTTTCTTACGTTGTTCTTTCCCAGGGCATCGGCATAAGTGAGGTATCCTTTTCAGTTACGGATTGCGGCTGTGTTGTAGAAGGATTTAGAATATTGATTTTAGCTCTTATTGCACGAATTTCATCATTAAGTTTTTGTATTTTTGCATCTAATGCTTGCTTTTCTGATTTAAAACGGCTTTTTGCCCTTTCATAACCGGTGTTATCACGTCTGTAATTAAGTCTGCTGGGTTTGTTGTGACGCATATCAACACGCTGAGCGAATAAACTTCTCTGTTCTTTCATTTTATTACTAAGCTGAGTATTTAAATCAGCCAATTCTGAATTTTGAGTAGGAGTAGTCGAAGGCTGTGTTGAAGTTTGTACAGGTGTTGTAGTTGGTGTTGTAGATTGTGTCGGTGCTGCTGTTGGTGTTGCCGAAGTTTGATTTATCTTTAATCTCGAAACTTCACTTGTTGCTAACGTTTCAGTCATGTGTGTTTTTATAATCTTTGTTTCACCATTATCATTTACAACTCTGTACCACGTACTTCCGTCATTAAATGCAACAACACCGTCTGAAGCCGGAACTTCGGTAAGTTTACTTGTATCTACACCTGCCTGTTTTAATGCTTCCAATTGTTTTGCTTTATCCAGCGTTACCGCATTTTTTGATAAATATTGATCATCTATTGCATCTTCAGCTCTAATTGTACCGTCGGGAACATATTGTCCTCTGCCTATTAATTCTACCGTCGGCTGTTGTACAGGCTGAGTCGGCTGAGTAGGCTGGGTAGGCTGAGTACTTCCGGTAGTCGGTGTACTTTGCGTTTGATTTGCAGGATTTGTTGAATTTGAAGAATCTGTACTTAAAGATGAACTTGATTCTTCTACGGAACGTGATGATAATTCATTAATTTGTCTTGTAACATCTCCAAGCTGTAACTTTATTTGTTCCCAGCGGCTTATAGATCTATCTCTTTGTTCGACAAGATCTTCTCTTTCTCTCTGCCATTTAGCAAGAGCATCTGCATGATCGTCACGTCTTATTCCGCCTTCACGGCTGTAGAAAGAACCTTTCCATGGTTTTTTTGCATCAAGCTCATGAATTTTTCTGTCTAATGCTCGAATTTTATCTTCTTCACGTCTTGCTGCATTTTTTAATGCTTTGGCTTTACTTCTTAATCCGTTTAAACTTCTGTCATTTGAATTAATACCGCTTATATCATAGTCATCACCGTCAACATTACCATTTCCTGATGTGGCATCCGTAATAGCTTCCAGTGCTCTTGAAAATTCCTCGACAACATCAAAGCCGTTTCCGTCTTTATACGCATCACGCATGCCTCTAACGCTGTCAAATATAGAACCGCTTGAATAATATTTCCCGGACGCTTCTGCTTTGTGCTGGAACACTTGATCCAAGCCCACTCCTAAAAGTCCAAGTCCTATTTCTTTCCAATCCACCTGGGAACCTCATTTCTTTGTTATACACACTGCATGCATGTATTCGGCTTTTTTTAATAACTTCTTTAATTACAAACCTAAATTTTCATTCAAATTGTAATATTTCTTCATAAAATAATTAAAATGTAACCGGCAGAATAAATTTGAAAAATCAAAAAGAAAAACAAAAAACTGTTGCACTTTTTTTAGTGCAACAGTTTTATTATAAAACTTGTTTAAGCTGTAAGTCCGCCTTGATTTTGCTGCTGCGGCTGGTTTTGGCTTTGCTGTAATATTTGAATTAATGATGGATCATAGTTTTTTACATAGAAATTTAATTTAGCATTTGCAATATCCTGATAACCCTGCTCGCCCGGCATTTTAAATGCGTTTTGATATTCGCTTAAAGTAAATTTGCCGTCTAACTTGCCGTTTGTATCAGCCCCGTTGTTATCTGCAACAAATAATTGTGCTGCATATTCTTTTGCCGATAACTTGCTGCCGTCCTGATCAATATTTAATCCCTGAAACATTTGGTGATATGCTGCTTTATCCTGTTCACTTAAATTTTCGGCACCGCCTGTTGCCATTTTTGTAAATTCTTCTTCGCTCCAGCTTCCGTCTTGGTCTGTATCAAATTTATTAACATATTCCTGTGCAAATTTTTCAAGTTCTCCGGCATAAGTATTTGCATCAACAGTACTTATATCAAACATCTGGAATTCACTTCCGTCATTTTGACCGTTCCCCCAGTTATGAAATGCATCGGCACGTGAAGTTCCTCCGGCTCCTCCGCCTGTATATCCGTCCCCAGGTAGTTCAAGCACTTGTCCGTCAAATATTAAATTCGGATCTTCTATATTGTTTGCTTGAGCAATTTGATTTATTTTATTTGCAATATCCGTGTCATTTGTCAATCCGTATTGCTGCTGAACTATACTCCAAAGGCAATCTCCTGACTGAACTTGATAACCCATAATCTAATCTCCATTTCTCCTGTGTGCAATAAGTCTTATGTTTACAATAGATAAAATTTCTATACTTTTTTAAAAAAGATTTATTAAAAAAAATTGCCGAAAAAAACATATATAAAATCGAAACCCTTGCAATATATAGAATATATACCTTTACAATACTTAATAATTGTTCAATAAATAAACTTTATTTTCACATATAAGCAGAAAATTATAAGTTGTAATTTTTACTTTAATCAAAATTTTTTATGATAAAATTAGCATAAAGAACGTCCGAACAAAAATTCACTCACACCTCATTTCATTCGGCTTATCGTGAATTTTTGAGAGTGGCGACTTTAAAAAGTGAGCACATTGCCGGCGGGGTTGACACGGCGGCAAGTGCGAAACCAGATTAGATTT
>CAJONH010000301.1 GCA_905235825.1 Candidatus Gastranaerophilales bacterium | reverse complement strand
TCATATAATCTTATAACTGAACTCGATTTTTCACCCGACAAAGAAATTTTTTATAACGCAATGTTATCAGATAAAAAGGTTTCAAATGGCGGAGTCGTATTTATAATGCCCGTAAAACAAAAACAAGTTGAAATTACAAAAAATATTGATAAAAAACTTGTGTTACAGGGTATATAATAGATATGTCCGAGTAAAAGTTACGATAAGACAAAAGAGTGTGAAACCTGATTAGATATATGAATTAAGAAAAGGGGTTAATATGAAAATATTACTTTCAAATGATGACGGTGTAATGGCAGAAGGCATAAAGGCATTAATGACAGCTTTAAGCCGTGAACACGATGTATATGTTATAGTACCCGACAGAGAAAGAAGTGCGGCAGGACATTCTTTAACATTACATACTCCGATAAGAGTTGAAGAATTAGATTCTAAATTCGGGGCAAAAAGAATTTGGATTACGAGCGGTACTCCCGGTGACTGCGTTAAAATAGGAATTAATGCTATTTTAAGCGATGAAGAAAAACCTGATTTAATAATATCGGGAATAAATCACGGGCCAAATTTAGGCAGCGATATTTTGTATTCGGGAACCGTAAGCTGTGCAATGGAAGGTGCTATGATGGGATATCCCAGTGTTGCCGTATCACTTGCAAGTATGTCCTCTGAACCGGAATTATTTAAAAATGTAGCTGAATTTATGGTTAAATTTGTACATAAAATCAATGATTTTAAATTTCCAAAAAAATCAATCTTAAATGTAAACGTACCCGGATTAATGCCCGAAGATTTGGCAGGAGTTGCAATAACAAGACTCGGCGGTAAAATGTTTACCGATGAATATGATAAACGAGTTGACCCCAGAGGAAAAGTATATTACTGGATGGCAGGTGAACTTATAAAACAATGCGATAATGATGATTCTGACATAAATGCTTTAAGGTGGAATAAAGTATCAGTTACCCCGATAACATTTGAAATGACACAAGAAAGCGTTATGCCGGAACTTGAAGCCGCTTTGTGCAAAGATGAAATCGCAAGCTGGGTTTAATAATTAAATTATATTATATATTCGGTAATACTCTGCCAATTTAAATCGGGCAGAGTATTAGTGTTTATTTAAAATTGACAATATCAACTCTTTTATATGCAGTTTCGTTTCATCACTTAATTTTATTAATAAATCTATTATTTCAAAATCAATTGTATTATATTCTTTTATAGTTTTTTCCGATAAAAATCCTAATAAATATTCAGGACTAATTCCACCTTTTGCTATTAATTTACATATCGTTAACGTTTCAGGTAAAACTTTTGCATTTTCAATTCTTGAAAAATTTTTCTGTTCAGAGCCTATAATAGAAGCTAACATTTCTTGTGTAAGACCTTTTTGACTTCTATATGATTTTATTTTTAGGGCTATTGTTTTCTTTATATTTTCGTCGTTCATTGTCTGTATTTTAAAAGACTAAAATAAAATTGGTAATGTTTATATAAAAACGAAAAAAACTACCGAGAAAATATCGGTAGTTTTTTTAACAAAATTAATTGTTATTGAGCGTAAACACTGACCTGTCTTCGGTCACGTCTGTGAGGTTCAAATTTTACCACACCGTCAACAAGTGCAAATAAAGTATAATCTTTACCCATGCCTACGTTGTTTCCCGGATGAAATTTAGTACCTTTTTGACGAACAATAATATTACCTGTAGTAACAGCTTCTCCGCCGAATTTTTTTACACCGAGTCGTTTACTTTCACTGTCACGTCCGTTTTTACTCGAACCGACACCCTTCTTATGTGCCATTTTATTATCTCCTTATGTTATTTACCAAATTAAGTGCCGCAGCTTTTCATCTTCAAGGATTTTAGCTGCTTACTTTTAGCCTTCTGCCGTAGTTTCGGTTTCTGACTTTTTAGCCGTTGTTCTGATTTTGTTAATCATAACACGGGTAAAACTTTGTCTGTGACCGTTCTTTCTTCTGTAGCCTTTTTTAGCTCTTTGTTTAAAGACAAGAATTTTTTTATTTCTGTCATGTTTAACAACAGTGCCTTCAACACTTGCATTTTGTACATAAGGCTGACCTACTTTTGATTTTTTACCGTTAACGAGCATAATGATGTTTTCAAAAACAACTTTAGACTCCGGTTCATTTTCCAATAATTCAATATCAACATAAC
>CAJONH010000300.1 GCA_905235825.1 Candidatus Gastranaerophilales bacterium | reverse complement strand
TTACAGTGATTTTGAATTACTTGCTTCAACAAGTTTGGAATACAAAACCATTTGGGAATATCAAAATTTTATTTATTTTCATCCTGAAGTAAAACAAATAGTACCAAGCCACGATATAAATAAAAACTTTAAACTTTTATCAATTTTAAGAAAAAGATATCCGAATATAGAAATTGAATTAATGGTAAATGAAGCCTGTCTGCAAGGATGTCCAAACAGAATATTTCACGAATACATAAATATTGATAAAAGTATAATATTAAATAATGATATTTGTTTATCAGGAATGTATGCAACAAGTTTTTGTAATCCAATTGTGGAAAGATATCCTATACAAAGTTTAGTTATTGGAACTCATGTATTTCCGTGGGATGTAGAGGAGTACGCAAAAATCGGCATAACAAATTTTAAACTCGTAGGACGTGACGGATTTAAATATTTTGAAAATTATATTAACGGTTACACCATGTATTTAAAAGGAATTGATGATATAAAAAATATTAATAATTACTGCTTAACTGCATTTACTCATCATTTGGCAAATCATTCGATTTTAAACCAATTAACCGTTAAAGAATACAAAAAGTATTTGCCGGATATTAGACATTTTGTAAAGAAGGGGCATTTATGTGCTTCAAAGTGCGGAATTGAATGCCGATACTGCTATAAATGTGCTGATAAAATTCAAAAAGTTTTTCAGCAAAAACAAAAAAAACAAACAAAAAGCAATATACAATTTTGTATAACATAAAAATCACCTGACAAATAAATGCGAAACCAGATTAGATGTTTTAAAATATTTTACCGATAAATCATATAAAAAAAGCTGTATACAGTAAGTTCAACTTTACACCGTAAGCTGTCGAATATAATAACGAAACAAATCAATATCAGTATAAACAAAACTAATAAAAAATTTTATTAATTTCTAAGAAGCTGTTCTAATTTTAGAACAGCTTCTATATATTATATAAAATCAATCCTGCAAAATATGAACAGAGGATTTAGCTTGAATATTAGGCGGTGAATAATAAGTTGAACGATTGGTATAAGGTCTGTTATAGGGAGAAAAATTGTGCGGATTATAATGATTATGATTGTAATGATTATGATAATTATTATATCCTGTACGATGTCTATATTTATTCCCTGAATTTAATGTATTTGGAACGAAGCTGTTTACACCGTTAAAGCCGGAAAAAGAAGGATTAAAATATCTGTTATTATAATATCCCGAAGGTTTATTGGGAACTCTGTTATGAAATCCGTTATCATAAGGACAAAATGATTGATAGTTATTATTATATCCGTATAAATGATTTTTATACAAATCATTTGCATACCCTGAACTTGTTGTATAGGTCATTGAAGGAGTATAGCCGGTTATATAGCCGTTATCGGAAAAACCTGATTTTATATTGTTCCAAAAATCTCGAATACCGTTTTTAGGTTTTACATCGGAATAATTTCCGTAAGAAGGTATAGTTACTCCGTTTTTTCTATTTGAATTTATCTTTGATAAATTTGCAATTCTTGAGTCAATATCACCGGTTTGTGACATTCCGAAATAATCGGTTTCAAGTCTGGTTAATCTTTCTCCCAAACTTTCATAAGGATAATTTCTGCCATATTTTGAGTATTCTAAAGCAGAAATATTATCTTCCGAAAATGCAAATGCTGCATTTGATAAAAATAAAGACATTATACATACAGTAAAAATTTTGTTTAACATTTAATTTTCTCCTAACTATATTTAGAAGCAAATTAAATTTAAAATTAATACTCTGATAAATAACCAAAAGCATAATTACTACATAGCATATAAATACAGATAAAATAATATATCTAATCTGCACTATTCTTCATGATTTCTTTTATTTTTATATCCGTAACCGATATATATTGCAAGTCCTAAAACTATCCATAAAAGGAAGTATAAAGAAGAATCTCCGCCCGAAAAGCCCTTATAAAGCATAAAACAGCTGCATAACACTATACCAAGTATGGGAAATAAAGGACAAAACGGAACTTTAAAGGGTCTGTGTCTGTTGGGTTCGGTTTTTCTTAATATTAATACCTCAATACAAATTATTATAAAAGAGGCGAATGTTCCATAATTGCATAATTCAGCCGATATGTTTAAATCCATAAAAAGCGAGCCTAACATCACAATAGCTCCTGACAGCCATGTTATTATATGCGGGGTTTTATGTTTTTTATGGATAGCCATAATGTTTTGGGGTAAAAAATTATCACGAGCTATAGCGTAAAAAATTCTTGTAGTACCGAGTTGATAAACAAGTAAAACCGAAGTTAAGGCACATAAAGCACCTACGGAAATTGCACCTGCATACCAATCTTTACCTATTGCACGCATAGCATGTGCCAAAGGTGCCTGCGTATCAATATCGTTTATGGGAATCATGCCTGTTAAAACTAGTGCAACAGATACATATAAAACGGTACAAAAAACAAGCGTACCGATAATTGCAATAGGCAAATCTCTCTGCGGATTTTTTGTTTCTTCTGCCGCTGTTGAAATTGCATCAAAACCGATATATGCAAAAAATATAATAAAGGTTCCTGCTAAAATTCCTTCAAATCCATTGGGAGCAAAAGGCATCCAATTTTCAGGCTTTACATAATTTGCACCAACCAATACAAACGAAATGATAATGGACAAATTGACAAAAACCATTATTCCGGCTGCTCTTGTTGATTCTTTAACCCCTTGAATAAGCAGTATTGTGAGTAAAAGCACAATAAAAACAGCGGGAATATTAACAGCAATCGGAATTTCCATACCGAACGGCAAATGAAGAAAAGGCATTTTATCATGTACATTCCAATCATATTTTTCGCAGATAGCATACATTGAACGAAAATCATTTCTGAGCCATAAAGGGCAATTAACTATAAAATCAGGCAGAATGTGTTTAAAGCCTTTTAATAAATTTACGAAGTAACCTGACCATGCGGTTGCAACGGTAATATTTCCTATTGCATATTCAAGCATAAGAATCCAACCGACAATCCACGCCATAAACTCACCCATCGCCGCATAAGTAAATGTATAGGCACTGCCTGCAACAGGAATCATTGCAGCAATTTCAGAGTATGCAAGAGCGGAAAATAAACTTGCAAGTGCCGCTATAAGCATTGAAATAACGACTGCAGTACCTGCTCCTGCACTTTCACTGCTTCCGACTATTGCACTGCCGATAATCGTAAAAATTCCAGTACCAACAACCGCACTTACCCCCAAAATTAAAAGGTCAAAAATATTTAATGTCTTTTTTAATTCGGTAGTTCTGCTTTCCTCGATAAATGTATCGGTTGATTTCTTTTTGAGTATATTTTTTAATATTGCGGCAAGTGTTTCTATTTGTCTGACTCCTTAATTCCGAATAGAGTTATTATAAAATAAAAAAGAAAAGTCGTACATTAATGTTATTTAATATTAACAATTAATTCATAGATGTTTATAGTAAAATAATATCGTATAGAGATAAATGGTGTTTGGTATGACTGTAGCAAAAAGACTGAAAGAATTCAGAACAGTAAAACGATTAACTGCATTGGAAGTAGCAAAAACATTGGATATTCCTGCAAGAACAGTAGGCAGTTATGAACGTGGAGAAGTTTTACCCGGAACCAAATTTTATGACTTAATGATACAAAAATACGATATTAATATTAATTGGCTTATAACAGGCATCGGAAAAATGTTTATCAATGATTCTTCCGAAAAAAATAACGATTCTATTTCTCAATTACAAGAAGAAATAAAACTTTCCAATGAAGATATGAAAGTTTTTATTGAATTATTAAAATCAGAAGCGGGACGAAATATGCTGTTAAAATTTATTGCTATAAAGCACGGCAGCAAAGAAGCGTTAGACAGTTTAATTGAAAATCTGCAAGGTATAAGAGCCGTTTTTTAAAAATTTTAGACTTTAGTCTGCTAAGCAATAGAATTAAAAATTTTTAAACGAACTAAACAAAATATATTTTTTGTTAAGTATATAACACCAATAAAATGCTTGTGTTAAACTTTAACTGTAGTATATACTAAAAGGTATTTTATGATTGAACGGTATTCTCGTGAAAAAATGAAAAATATTTGGGAGCTTGAAAGTAAATTCAAATATTATTTGGAAGTTGAACTTGCAGTTTGCAAAGCCTATAACAAAACAGGAAAAATAACCGATAGTGTTCTTGAGGAAATTTTAAAAAAGGCTGCTTTTTCCGTTGAAAGAATTGATGAACTTGAAAGAGAAGTACATCACGATTTAATAGCATTTTTAACCAACGTTAATGAAAATGTAGGAGAAAATTCCAGATTTATTCACATGGGTTTAACAAGCTCTGATGTTATAGATACGGCACTTGCAATGCAAATGAGGGATGCGGGTGAAATAATACTAAATGATATTGATATTTTAATAAAAACTTTTCGTAAAAAAGCAAAAGAACATAAAAATACTATCTGCATAGGGCGTTCTCACGGTGTTCACGCTGAACCCATGACATTCGGCATAAAAATTTGCGGTTGGATTGACGTTTTTGAAAGAGTTAAACGAGGTTTTGAGAATGCACTACTAGAAGCGGAAACAGGACAAATATCAGGGCCTGTCGGAACATACAGCAACATAGATCCTGAAATAGAAAAATTAACCTGCGAATTTTTAAAACTGCGTCCCGCAAAATTTTCAACACAGGTTATTGCACGTGATATCCATGCCCGCTATATTCAAGCTCTTGCACTAATTGCATGTGCCGTTGAACAGGTTGCAACAGAACTCCGTCATTTACAAAGAACGGAAGTCTTAGAAGTTGAAGAAGGATTTTCAAAAGGTCAAAAAGGTTCATCTGCTATGCCTCATAAAAAAAATCCGATATCGGGAGAAAATTTATGCGGTTTAGCAAGAGTTATACGTTCAAACTCAATTGCGGCAATGGAAAATATTGCACTCTGGCATGAAAGAGATATATCTCACAGTAGTGTCGAAAGAATTATTTTCCCCGATTCCTGTACATTAATTGATTATATGCTGGACAGATTAAATACGACAATAGAAAATTTGGTTGTGCATAAAGGAAATATGCTGAAAAATACCGAATTATTCGGAGGAATTGTATATTCACAAAAAGTTTTATTAAAACTTTGTTCAAAAGGACTTTTAAGGGAAGATGCGTATAAAATTGTTCAGAGAAATGCTCTCGATGCATTTGAAAATAACGGAAGTTTTAAACATAATTTAGAGTCGGATAAAGAAGTGAATAAGTATTTGAATGGAACTGAACTGGATGAATGTTTCAGAATAGATGATTATTTAAAAAATATAAATACTGTTTATGAACGCTTTGATATATGAAATATCGTCGTATCGCTTATTATTCTTGATTTATTCCGTTGAGGCAGATATAATTTAATACGTGTATTACAAAAGGAGTAATGATGAAAGGCTGTCTTAGTTTAATAATAAAAACTGTTATCGCCATACTTGTATTCTTTGGATTGAAATATCTTGGAATTATTGATTTTATTCAGGATAAAATTAATGAAAGACAGGGAGTTTCTCAGGAACAGGCAGTTGATAAAGCAAAAGAAATTATCGATTTATCAGAAATTGATGATGAATATTCAATTGATAAGACTTTGAAAATACTAAAAAACAGAATAATTTTGGCACAGCATAACGCAACAGGACAAAAAATGCTGGTATTGGAACCTAAAAACGGTGTTTCTCTTACTAAAGAAGATATGAAAAGCGATAATGTTCAGGAAAAAATTGATAATGTTTTAAATAAATATAACAATAAAATTTTAAAAGCAGATAAAGTAACAGTTATAAAACATGGCAGTTTTAACGGACTGGGACAAAATATTCCTTATGTTAAAGTAAAAGCAGAAGTTACAAATCTTCCCATTAAAGATATGGAAGGGATTGTTGGAGTTGCAGAGTTAAATAACGGTAAAAATATCATCGTTATTTCCGTCAACGAAAAAAATAAATATTCTCAAATAATAACGGAGGCATTTTTTAAGAAAGTAAAAAATGCTCAATAATTATAAAAAATTAATGAGAAAATGTTTTGCACTCGCAAAAAAAGGAGAAGGCAGAGTTTCTCCTAATCCGCTTGTCGGTGCCGTTATTTTTGATGATAATTTTAATGTTATATCGGAAGGATATCATGCAAAATACGGTGAAAATCACGCTGAAAGAAATGCCATACTCATTGCAAATACTGATTTAAAAGGCAAATCAATCATCGTTAATCTTGAACCTTGTTCACACTATGGTAAAACCCCTCCGTGTGCTGATTTAATTATAGAAAAAGGTATTAAACGGGTTGTAACAGGCATGGTAGACCCGAACCCCATTGTAGCAGGAAATGGAATAAAGAAATTAAAAGAATCGGGAATTGAAGTTGTTACAGGTATTCTTGAAAATGAATGCCGTATACTAAATGAAATTTTTATAAAAAACCAATTAGAGAAATTGCCGTTCATTACAATCAAAACAGCAACAACTCTCGACGGTAAAATTGCGACAAAAACAGGAAATTCAAAGTGGATAACAGATGAAACGTCAAGAAGGGAAGTGCAAAAATTAAGAAATAAATATGATGCAATATTAACAAGCTCCTCCACTATAATAAAAGATAATCCTTCTTTAACCTGCCGAATGAAAAACGGTAGAAATCCGGTTCGCATAATTCTAGATACAACACTTAGAACTTCAGCCAATAACAAAGTTTATAATGATGACGGAACTAAAATAATAATAATAACAGGAGAAAATACTTCAAACGATAAAATAAAAATGTTTCCTTCACATATTAGAATAATTAAATGTCCGATAAAAAATGAACATATAGATTTGAAACAGGCTGTAAATGTATTGTATGAAAAAGGAATACGAAGTATATTGATTGAAGCGGGTGCAATACTTAATAATGCATTTATTCAAGAAGGATTGGCAGATAAATTAATTCAATTTACAGCACCAAAAATACTGTCGGATATTAATGGTATAAGTTTTTCACAGGGGTGCGACAGAAAAAATATATCGGAATGTAATACATTAGAAATTGTATCGACGAAAAAATTAAACAGCGATATAATGATAGTCGGATATTTTTGTCAAAATAAATTATTTAAGGTATAATCAAAAGTATGAATCAGGACTTGGCGGAAAAAGTATATAGTTTACAAAAGAATGTATTGGAATTACATAACTTGTTTGACTTGAACATGGTTGCTAACCAATCACGTTCTATTGAAGATTTATTATCAAAAATTTCTTTTCTTGTTAAATCAGCTTTGGGATTAAAAACCATAAGATTTTTTCTTTTAAATAACGGCATTTTCCAAACTAAAAATATTTCTACAGATTCTGATACCGATTTTGAATTTGATGCCGATAGTGCTCCTTTTCTCCAAAATGAAACAGAAGAACTCATTAATGTAAAAAATCAGCAGGGAAATTTGATATACAAAGCCTTTTGGGATACACAAAGCCTTCACGGTTTAAATACTAAATATATTAAGTCTTTTTATCACAATCATGAACCTTTTTGCGTATGTTTTATCGGAGAAAAAGACGATGAAACGGACTATACCGCAAGTGATTTCAATTATATAGACAAAGTTTTCAGCTGTATTGATCCTATTTTAAGAAAATTTATAAAAAATAAAGAGCAGGAAACGGAAATTCTTGAACTGAATAAAACACTTCATAACTTGTCTATATTATATAATATATCTCAGGCAGTTAACTTTATTGATGACTTAAAACGACTTATAGGGGTGATATTAGATAAAGCAATAGAAACCGTAAATGCAGAAAAAGGTTCATTGATGCTGTATGATTCTTCTGATAACACTTTACAGGTTAAAGTTGTATATGGTCTGAAAGATAAAAAACAAGAAGAAGATATAAACAACGGGCTTGTTGAATGTAAAAAAATGACACCTGACAGTGGAATTGCAGGCAAAGTATTTACTGAAAAAAAATCAATTATTACAAATTTGGGAGGACAAGACCCCAGATTCAGCCAATTTAATACTAACGGAAGTATATCTTCATTGATATGCGTACCGTTAATAGCTAAAGGTGAATGTATAGGGATTATAAATATTACAAATAAAAAGAACGGAAAGCTCTTTAATAAAAAAGACCTTGAATTTGTAGAAGCGCTTGCAAATCAAGCAGCAATAGCAGTTGATAATGCACAATTATACGAACTTGCAACAAAAGACGGTTTGACAAAATTATATATACACAGACATTTTTATTCTTTACTTGAATCGGAATTAAAAAGAGTTCAAAGATATCGTCATGTTTTATCATTATTAATGATGGATATAGACAACTTTAAAAAAGTAAATGATACTTATGGACACTTAATTGGCGATATTGTACTTAAAGAAATTGCTTCAACAATTCAAAAAACCGTAAGACATGTTGATATTCCTGCAAGATACGGCGGTGAAGAATTTACCGTAATACTTCCTGAAACTACATCAGCAAAAGCCGTAACTATTGCCGAAAGGTTAAGACAAAGAATAAGTGAAATAGAAATAAAAGTTGACGAAAATACTTTTGTAAGACCAACGGTAAGTATTGGTTTAGCAGAGTTTCCAAATGCTGCAACCGAAATAAAAAGTTTAATAGATTGTGCTGATAAAGCATTGTATGTTTCAAAAAGAAACGGAAAAAATTGTATACACATGTTTTTTGACGGTCAAATTACAAGATATAACCCTGATGAACAACCTTTGGTTTAATTAAAATCTATTTGGACTTAATATATTTCCAGTAGAAATTTCATGCACAAAATTATATTAATTGGTGTAAATTTATATATAAATCTAAAAATTGCTTTATTGAAAAAATTTTATATTTGATATAATATAAAGCAAGAGCGATGCAGGTGCCGGAGTGGCGAAATTGGTAGACGCATCAGACTCAAAATCTGACGCAGCTCACCCTGCGTGCCGGTTCGAGTCCGGCCTTCGGCAAATAAAAACTGTTCAAAAGAACAGTTTTTTTATTTTGTGTTATAATAAAGGAGCATGTATATAAAATATTCAATAATGTAATAAATATTAATGGGCGGTTAGCGCAGTTGGTAGCGCATCACATTGACATTGTGGAGGTCGCTGGTTCGAGTCCAGTATCGCCCAGATAAAAAAAGAGTCTGAAAAGACTTTTTTTTAGTGGCTTGTGCAGTTCTAATCTGCGTTTTGGCAATTTAAATTTTTTATTAATACTTTTACAAAATTATCAAAACTATTGATATATCTTGCTTTCAAAAATACTTTATATATCAGCCAGTTTACACAGGTGTTTATAATTGCAATAAGTACAATCACGTTCATTTTCGGAGGGCGGATTAAATTCCAGTGCATCTATTTTTTTATATGCTTCTTCCAATTTATTTTTTATAATTTCGTTATCTTGTTCCGTTAAATCAACATAAAAATTTCCGTCAGGTTCTTCCACAAAAATCAAGCCTGCCTTTGTAACCTTTGTTTCAGGGTGTTCGAGTTCAAAAGCAAGTTTATAAAAACGAAGTTGATTTAAATAACTTTCATAATTCATTCCGTCGGCTATTTGTTTTTTTGATTTTGCTTCTCCCGTCTTATAATCATATACCGCAAAAGTTCCGTCATTATGTTTTTCTATTCTGTCGATAAAGCCTTTTATTAAATGATTTTTATATGGAAGGTATTTAAACGAATATTCTGTCGCAAAAATTCGGTCAGGACTTGTTTCAAGCATTTGTTTGTAATACTTTTGCAGTGATTTTTTACCCCGCTCCCTATATACAGTCCTAACATCTAAACTTTCAAATTTTTCACCATCGAGAGTTTTATCAAAAAATTCTTCAATTTTATTAATTTCGGGATATCGTCCCGTTTCCTTTGCAAACCTAACGGCATATTGCAAAGTCCTGTGTATTGCACTGCCGTAGTTTGCACTGCCTGATTCACCGTCAAATACGGGGATTTTTAATATGTTTGAATACATAAAAGCACGGGGACAAGTAAAATAAGCATTTAATGAACTGTGGCTTATTACAAATTTTTCCGTTCTCGCTTTTAATTCATCTTTAAAGGCTTTTGCATAATTGTAAGGCTCTTTTTTAATTGATTGTACAACTTCAAGTAAATATTCGTCCTTATTAAGTTCGTGGTTATACGTTTCAACAATATTCGTATTTTCAATTACCTCTGATAAATAAGAGGTCAATTCCTGTGGATTAGCATCGACGGAATTTGAATAAGTCATTATCAAAGAGTGTTTCGCCCTTGTTATACCTACAAACAGAAGTCTTAATTGTTCTGATTTTCTTGCAGTTTCTTCATCAGCTTTTTTATCATCTTTATCAATCGGCAGACTGATTGAGTTTATTCTTCTTTTGCATTCCCATTTTTTTGAAATTAAATCAGGCATATAAACATATTCAAATTCTCTGCCCTTTGAACTGTGCAGGGTTATAAGCTGAATTGCATTTTGAGTATAATCTTCTTTATCTGTTGTAATAGGAATATTACTTTCAAAAGCGGTATCTATATGCTTAAGAAAATCCCCAATCCATGCACCTTTATGCAGATACATATATGCTTCGGCTTCATCAATTATTTTTTTGATTGCATACAAATTATCACTTTTTTTAATATCGGAATTAAGAAAATATTCTAAAATTCCTGTTTTATTTACTGTTTCAAGTATAAATTCTTTTAAATTCAATTTCCCTTTTAAGTCTGAAAGTTCATCAAATATTTGTATAAAATTACGCACTCTAATGGGATTAACCCAATTATGTTCATTTAAATTTGCTTTTATATTTGTTATTAAGTCTTTATTGGTTATTCTGTTTTGTTCTAGTAAAAATGAATAATCCGCATTATCAAAGCAGAAAGGCTCACTAAGCAGTAAACCGAACAATTTATCCGAATTATATACATAATTCATTAATGCTTTCAAATAAAAATAAACAACAAGCGAAGCCTTTATTTCAAATATACTTTTATTTTCTTTAAGCTGGAAGGGTATATTTCGTGATTCCAACAGCAGGGCAAAATTGGATAATTCCGCATTTTCTCTTGAAAGTATTGCTATTTTTGATAAATCATTTTTTCCTTCGTCATTTTTTGGACAATTTTCACTTTTTATTAAATCTTCAATTGATTTTATTATAAAATTATTTTCCTGTTTTATATCGGAAAATCCGTGTATTTGAATTTTTTTATTTAATTTATTTATTTTTTCGTTTTTAGCGGTTAATTTTTTTGATATATTATATTTCTCAAATTCAGGATTAAATTCAAGTCTTGTATTATCCTGAGATATAATATTGTAACTAAAATCCAATATATTTTGAGTTGAACGGTTATTTTCATTTAAGCAGATAACTTTAGTTTCAGGGTATTTAAGCAGAAATTTTTCGAGAGTATCCGTTCTTGCCCCTTGAAATTCGTAAATTATCTGGTCATCATCACCCACTACAAATATATTATTGGTATTTGCCCCTTTTGCCAGTGAAAAAACAATTCTGTTTTGGGCATAATTGGTATCTTGATATTCATCCACCAGAATATATTTAAATTGCGATGCGACTCTTTTTAAAAGTTCTTCATTTTCATCAAAAGCATTAAGAACCATGTTAATCATATCGTTAAAATCTATAAAATTATTACGCTTTAATTTTTCATCGTATTTTTCGTAAATTGCCCATGTTTCAACAGCTTTTGCCATTTTTCTTTTATGATTTTCATAAGAATTTAAAAAAGTTTTGACAAGTTTTCCTTTTTGTTCACGTTCTTTGTATTCTATTTCCAGTAAATCCGTTTTTCCCTGCCAATCGGGATGAGTATTTAATGTTTGAAAATATTCTTCACGTGTAACTCTGTTAAATTTAATTTCATCAACGGATTTTATATGTTCGGGAATAAAATAATATGCATCTCCCCATTTTGTACGATAAAATTGAGGTTTAATTTCATCTAAAACCTCTGCCATAATTGTACGTTTTGTTATATCATCAACAAGCCCGACACCTTCAAGTAATTCAAATTCGTTAGGATATTGTCTTATAACCTCATTTGCAAAGGAATGATAAGTGTTTACGGTAACTGAAGCAGCAACAGTGCCTGTTTCTTTTACAAGTCTGGCTTTCATTTCATTTGCAGCGGCGGAAGAATACGTTAAACATAAAATTGAAGCAGGCTCAATACCGGTTTCAAGCATGTGTTTAATACGCTGAATAATTGTAAAAGTCTTGCCTGTCCCCGGCCCTGCCAGAACCATTACAGAACCTTCAAGCGTATTTATACATTCTTTTTGTTTTTCGTTCGGTATAACAACAGACTTTTTAATATTCATATAAAATCCTTTTTATATTTTAGTATAAAACAAATATTTTATATGTAACTAGTCTGCCCGAGCAAATTTCGTGATAAGCCCGAAGGGTATGAACGAAATTTGGGAGTGGTGACTTTAAAAAGTGAGCACTTTGCCGGCGGGGTTGACACGGCGGCAGAGTGCGAAACCAGATTAGT
>CAJONH010000299.1 GCA_905235825.1 Candidatus Gastranaerophilales bacterium | reverse complement strand
TTACAGTGATTTTGAATTACTTGCTTCAACAAGTTTGGAATACAAAACCATTTGGGAATATCAAAATTTTATTTATTTTCATCCTGAGATTAAGCAAATAGTACCAAGCCACGATATAAATAAAAACTTTAAACTTCTTTCATTATTGAGAAAGAAATATCCATATACGGAATTAGAACTTATGGTAAATGAAGGGTGTCTGCAAGGCTGCCCTAATAGAATATTTCATGAGTCAGTAAATATTGATAATCAAATAATTATTAATAATGATATTTGCTTGTCAGGCAGTTATGCAACGAGTTTTTGTTATCCTGTTCTTCATGAATATCCCGTACACAGTCTTGTAATAGGTAATCATATTTTTCCTTGGGATATAGAAGAATATAATAAAATTGGCATAAATAATTTTAAACTTGTAGGGCGTGACGGATATATAATTAGTTTTGAAAAATATCTGAACAGCTATAAGATGTATTTAAAAGGAATAGATAATATAAAAAATATTCAAAATTATCCGTTGTCTGACTTAATGTATCATTTAAGAGGAAATAAAACTTTAAATAATATTTTAGTAAAGGATTATAAAAAATATCTGCCTGATATAAAACATTTTAAAAAAAACGGACACTTATGTACTTCACGCTGCGGAGTTGAATGCAGATATTGTTATAAGTGTGCGGAAAAAATAAAAAAAGTTTATGAGAATAAAATGAAAAATAATAAGAAACAATATCATAATGTAAATGCTTGTATAACTTAAACACGGGTTTTAAATTTTATATTTACGTAGCAGATGCGGGCTTTTAGCCCGCTTTTTTTTTATTAAATACCAAAATTTAATTAAAATTTAAAAAATTTTCCAATATTTATATTTTATTATATAATATAAAATATGATAAACAAATAGAGGGTAATATGCTTTTTACAATTGATAGAGATTCCTTGTTAAATAAATTGAAAATAGTCGAAAAAATAACGGCTCAAAGAGGTAATGTACAGCCTGTTTTATCAAATGTTCTGTTTGAAGCCGAAAATAATACTCTTAATTTATGTGCAACGGATTTAGAAATAAGTGTAAAATCCAAAACAACGGTTGCAATAAAAAAAGAGGGTAAAATAACACTTCCGGCTAAAAAATTGCTTGAAATTGCAGCTAAATTACCCGATAAGCCTGTTGAATTTTCTTTGAACGAAGATACAAATATTGTAAATATATCCTGCGGAAGTTCTAAATTTGAAATTATAGGTATTTCTGCTTCGGAATTTCCGAAAAACGAAGATGAAATGCCTGAAGGAACAGAAATAGAGATTGAAATAGAACCTTTTATAAAATCGGTTAAAAATACAGTATATGCTGCCGCAAACTATGAAAACAGAAATGTTATATCGGGTGTTTTTTGCTTGATTAAAGATAATAAACTTGAAATGGCTGCAACTGACGGTAATCGTTTAACAAGAATTATTGAAGTTATAAACAACAAAGAAGGTAAAAACGCTAAAATAGTTATTCCTTCAAAAACTTTAAATGAATTTGTAAGAATTTGCTCGTTTGTTCAGGAAGAAAAAGTTATACTTGTTGTTGATAAATCAAGATTAGCATTAAAAACAATGAGTTTTTCAATAAATTCCAGATTGATAGAAGGCGAATATCCGCCTTACGAACAGTTAATACCAAAAACAACTTCCAATAATGCCGTTCTTTTAAGAGATGATTTAATAACGGCATTAGACAGAGTTTCTACTATGGTAAATGACAGAACAAGCATAGTAAAATTCATATTTGATGAAGGTAAGCTGCTGTTAAAAGCTGAAACTCCCAATTCAGGTGCATCTGAGGATGTAATCGACTGTGAATATACCGGTGATGAACTTACTATAGCATTTAATTATAAATATGTGTTGGATTCCATAAAAACAATGGAATCCAAAAATGTAAAAGTCGGATTAAACGGAAGTTTGTCGGCAACATTATTTAAACCGGATAATGAAGAAAATTATATCTGTTTAATAATGCCGATACAGATAAGATAGGTTAATTATGAAAGTTAGTGTAAAAGTTCCTGCTACATCGGCAAATATAGGCCCCGGATTTGATTGTTTGGGATTGGCATTGCCGATTTATAACGAAATTACGGTAGAAGAAACTGTTATGCCCGGAAGCGGTGTTGAAATTGATGTTATAGATGATAATACAGCTTATGATGTTATTTCAATACCTAAAGATGAAAATAACATAGCGTATAAGGCAATAGAATTACTTTATAACTTTTTGGGTCAGACGGTAAACGATATAAAAATTACAATAAAAACAAATATACCTGTTGCAAGAGGACTCGGAAGCAGTGCTTCTGTTATAGTAGGCGGTTTGGTTGCCGCAAACGAGCTTTTAGGCAGACCTGCCGATAATGCTCTTTTATTATCAATTGCATCGGAAGTTGAAGGACATCCAGATAATGCTGCTCCTGCTTTATTTGGCGGTTTTTGTATTTCTTCTATAGAAGACGATGGAAGTGTTTCTTATTCTCATCTTGAATGGCCCGAAGATTGGAAATTAACTGTTTTAATTCCTGATTATGAACTTGATACAAGAATATCAAGGTCTGTTTTACCTGAAACTGTAAGTGTAGCAGATGCGGCATATAATATAAGAAAATGTGCGATGCTTATTGATGCGGTTTACAAGAAGGATGATGATTTAATGAAAAAATCATTAAAAGATAAACTTCATCAACCGTACAGAGAAAATTTAATAAGCGGTTTTAAAGAAATAAGAGAACTTTTAGCCGATAAAGATGATATTTTAGGCTGTGTAATTTCGGGTGCAGGCCCTACAATTCTTGTTATTTCAAAAAATAACGGTTTTGAAAACGTAAAAGACGAAGTTAAAAAAGTATTTGAAAGTTTAAAAGTTAATTGCGATATAAGAACTTTAAATATTGAAAAAGAAGGTACTAAAGTTATTTAATTTTATTAAAATAAAAAAAAGCAATAAAGCCTTTAATTTTGCCGGCTTGGTAAAGCCGGCCTGCTTTATTATTGACTATGATGAGATGATAAAAATTGCCAAAATACTTAATTTTAAAATAGAAATAAAAGATTTATCATAATAAATATTTTTTGTGTTAAAATCTTATGTGATTAGGTTAATTGTAATAAAGGAGAGGCAGACATGAAAAAATCAATAAATGATTTAACTGATGTTAAGGGCAAAAGAGCTCTTGTAAGAGTAGATATTAATGTTCCGTTGGATGCAGATAAAAATGTTACTGATGATACAAGAATACAGGCTATAATACCTACAATAAATTTATTAAAAGAAAAAGGAGCAAAAATAATTTTAATGGCTCATTTGGGAAGACCGAAAGGTGAAGTTAATCCCGAATTTTCATTAGCTCCCGTAGCAAAATATATGTCTAAAATTTTAGGTGAAGAAGTTTTATTTATTCCTGATATGGAAAAAGCTCCCGAAATGGTTGCTTCATTGAAAGACGGACAAATTGCACTCTTGGAAAATATAAGATATTATAAAGCAGAAGAAGCAAAAGATGATGATATGACATTTGCAAATCAACTTGCAAAATTAGGTGATTTTTATGTAAATGATGCATTTGGTGCAGCACACAGAAATCATACTTCTACGGCAAAACTTGCAAAAGTTTTAAAACCGGCAGTATCGGGTTTATTAATGGAAAAAGAATTAAGATGTTTATCGCAGGCTCTTGATAATCCTACAAGACCTTTTACTGCAGTTGTAGGCGGTGCTAAAGTTTCTTCTAAGATTGGTGTGCTTGAAAACCTTCTTGATAAAGTTGATAACATGATAATCGGCGGCGGTATGGCTTATACATTCGTTAAAGCAAACGGCGGAAAAATCGGTAATTCAATTTGTGAAGATGACCAGTTAGATGTAGCAAAAGCTATTGAAAAGAAAGCTAAAGAAAAAGGTGTTAAACTTGTTATGGCAACAGATGTTCTTGTAACAGATGATTTTTCGGGCAACGGAACAAATAAATTTGTTAAAATCAATGAAATTCCCGACGGATTTGAAGGTGTTGATGCAGGTTTGGACTCAAGAAAAGCATTTAGTGAAGTTTTAAAATCATCAAAAACAATTTTAATGAACGGGCCTGTCGGTGCATTTGAAAATCCTAAATTTGCCGAAGGTACAAAGGCCGTATTGGAAGCAATAGTAGAAGCAACAAAAAACGGTGCAACAAGTGTAATCGGCGGCGGCGACAGTGTATCGGCAGCTAAAAAATTCTTTAAATCTGAAGATTTTACACACGTATCAACAGGCGGCGGAGCTTCTTTAGAATTTATAGAAGGTAAAATATTACCCGGTGTAGCTGCTTTAGATGATAAATAAGTTAAAAATATACAAAATAAAAAATATCCTGCTGTTTAAGCAGGATATTTTTATCCGTTTTCACATTTTTTTATTTTCAATTCCATTATTTAGTTAACATAATTTTCATGTTCCTGATATCATGGTTTTAGGTTAATAATATTAGGAATATAAAATGAAGATAGCTGTTATATCCGATATACATGGAAATATGGATGCATTGAATAAAGTATTAGACAGAATAAAAGAAAAAGGCTGTGAAAAAATATTTTGCTTAGGTGATATAGCAATGGCAGGGCCTGAACCCAAAGAAACCATAGCTAAAATTAAAGAACTTTTAACTACTGAAGATTTTCACATAATTCAAGGTAATACAGACAAAATGTTGTCTGTATTTTCATTTGATACATATAATTCGGTATGTGAAACCAATATAGTAATGGGTGCTGCTTATCTTGCAGACAGTCAGTTATTAAATTCCGAGGAAAAGAAATTTTTGGCTGATTTGCCTGAAATAAAGAGAATAGAGATATATGGAGTAAGGATATTACTTGTTCATGGTTCTCCCAGAAAAAATAACGAAAATATATACCCCGATATGAAAATAGAAGAAGTTGAAGAAATGATAAAAGGAACGGATGCGGATGTGATATTTTGCGGACATACACACATGCCATGCGGTTACCAGACAAATACAAATCAAACGGTAGTAAATGTCGGAAGCGTCGGAAGACCGTTTGCAAAAACTCCTGAAGCATGCTTTGTAATTATGGATATAGATGAAGAAACATCTTCATTTGAAATTGAACATGAACTTGCAGCTTATGATGTAGAATCAGCTTGTTCAAAAATACGTGCCAGAAATTTTGAAGGTGCCGAGAAACTGGCACAAATGCTTCTTCATGCTACATCAAGATATCCCGAATAACAAAACGTAACAATTCGGTTTAAAAGTAACAAAAAATATTTTTTGAATTTTTAAATCATGCGGAAATACAATCCGAGATAAGAGGAATAAACATGACAACAACTATCCCCTATAAAAGTAATATACCGTCAGGGAAAAAAATAAATCAGGGCAGTATTTTACATCAGCAGTCATCGCATAAACCTTCATTTAAAGGTGTTTTTAAAGGTCACGATGAACAAATCATGAAAGTATTTGCAGACCATTACGGTAACATAGGTGAAAAAATAGGGGATAAACTATACAAATTAGCAAGTGAAAATGAACCCGATATATTAAGAAAGAGCTCCAGATTTACTATAGATGTAGAAAACGGAGCTCTTTCCGTTAGTTCAATTAAAGAGAAAAAAGTAGGACGTTCATTAGCTGAAAATATTATATTCCCATTTGTAACTTTGCCGTTAAAAGGTATTAATGCAATACTTGAAGAAGCGAAAAATGTATCATTTTTAAAAAGTCCGGCAGAAAAATTATATGATAATGCCATATTTAGAGTACTAAGAGGATTGGAAGAACTTGATTCAAATACGGATGTACTAAAAGGGATATTAGACCAAACAGAAAAAACTATTTCCGGCTTTGCAGAAAAAAAGGGAGTATCGGCAGAACAATTAATAAAAATTTTAAATAAACCTCAAAAAGATTTAACACCAAGCGAACAGGCTATAGTTAAAGAAGCAGATGGATATATAAAAGAAAATTTGTATAAAGTCAGTAATAAGTTTTTTGATAAAAATACAGGTAACTACAATACAGCCTATGAAAGACCGTTAAATAGAATTGTAACCGGTCTTATTCCTGCAATACCGTTGGGAAATGATATATATAATCTTGCTATTTATTGCGGAGATTCAGAAGATGAAGCTAAAGAAGAAGCTAATAAAAGAATGAAACAGGAGGTTCTTAGAATAGGTTTAACTGCATATCTGCAATTACTTCTTTTGGGAGCTTTCCAGAAACAGGTTAATAATTCACCATGGTTTGCACCTGTTTTAACAGCAGGAATTGTATTTGTTTCTGAAATTTATTCAAGATATAAAGTCGGAAATCCTGTATTTATGCTTTCAGAGGAAGAAGCAAAGGAATATAACAAAAAACGCAATCAAAATAAAGTTAAGAATGCAGAAACTAAACAACCGGTTGAAAATCAAAAATCAGTAACAGAAAACAAAAAAAGTGAAAATAAAAAAAGTGAAAATAAAAATGAAGCATTAATGAATTTTGATACATTTAAAAAAGGTGTAACCGGTTTAACAGCAGGATTTTTAATGTTGAGTATTATTAAAAACAGTTCATTAACAAAAGACTCGCTGCTTGTAAAAAAATTTGGCGAACTTAAACAATATTTAAAAGATGAATTATATACTCCATTAGCATTTAAAGAATTTGAAATAAAAGAAGAACAATTTAAAAAGATAATGCAGAGTTTGAAAGATGCCGGTGGAGAAAAAATTGCAGAGGGGCATGAAATAATAAAAGAAAAATATTCAAAAACAACGGATGGCATAATAAGAATATATAATGATAAAGGTCAAGCAGAAAAAATCCCGACAAAAATTAAACCATTTGTTGATGTTGTTACTGTTCCATTTAGTTTTGTGTATTCAGCTGCAAAATTACCGTTTAAACTTTTAAAATCAAGTATTAATTTAATGGTATTAGCAGTTGAAAAAAGTGCAGAAAAATTAGGACTGAGTGAAAGCAAACAACAAGCACTTAAATCAAATATAAACAGAGTTTTAAAGGAAGTATTCGGAGAAGAAAATAAAAAATCAAAAAGTAAAACCTCACAGGTAGTTTTTGTAAATGCAATGGAACAGTTTGAAAAGAAAACACTTGCCTATAGAAAAGCACAAGAGGCATTATCTAAGGCTGTTTCATCAGGTGAAAAAGGGGTAAAAGTTGAAGAATTAAGAAAAAAAGCCGATAAAGAAAAACAAAAATTAGAAAATTATATTTTAACATCAGTTCAAAAATCATTTAATGGTATTACGCAATCGAATAATAAAAATACAGACTTGGCATTAACGACAAAAATCTTTTCTTCTACCGTAACATCAGGTTATTTAGTATTTGATAACTATAATAAGGTAATGATAAATTCAAACGGTCAAGATACGGAACTGGCAAAAGAGAAGGCAAATGAAAGAATAGTACAAAGAGCAAGCGGCTTAGGGTGGCAGACATTCTGGATAAATTGGTTTAATCAAACATTTAAAAGCACTTATAATAAATCATTGCTTGGTATGGCAATGGTAGCAGCACCAAATACAATGACAACCGAATATTTCATGAGAGCTTCAATAGGTATGCCAATCAGAAGAAAGACTATGGAAGAATTAAATGAAATAGATAGAGAAAACGAAAATAAAAAAGGATTAGCAGGAAAATATTTTAAGTTTATAAGTAAATTAACTGGTAAAAAGCCGCTAAAAGACAGATTGCCGAATGATAAACAGAGGGGTATTACACTTGTTCAAGGCAATAATGGTGTTTCAAGTCGTAAAAATTATACTGTGGTACAAAGTAATAAAAAATCATCAACAAACGTACTGGAAATGTTTGCAACAAATAAATACGAATTTTCAACAGTACAAAATAATCAAACAAGCAAAACGAAAGATATATCAACAAATGTATTAGACCGTTTTTCTAACAGATAAATGTTCTAAAATGATAAAACATTAATTCGTAAAATAATATAAAAAAAATAAATTTTTATGATAGAATAAAATTGTTAATTTATTATGCCGATGTAGCTCAGTCGGTAGAGCAACTGATTCGTAATCAGTAGGTCAGGGGTTCGAATCCCCTCATCGGCTTTTTGTTTTTAAAAATTGATAATAAAAAGGTCTGAAAGATATTGAAACAATAACAGCAAGTAAGGTTGACTTTAGTCAACCAATTTATTATTAAAATTTGTTAACAAACTGTATTAAAAATAATTCATAAAAGTCAATTTTTAGAGAATATCCTTTTTATATATAATAGTAGACGAGGAAGATTTGGTGATATTATGTCAGGGTTATTTAACACGATTTCAGGGTTTAAGGTTAAAGAGTATACTGCTGCTCAAAAAGAAACAGATACGGAAGATACAACAAATTATAAAGATGTAGATTTCAGTTTAAATTTTGCATCGGCAAGACCGCTGACCAATTCGGGCTTAGCAGCTTCATTAGCCGCATTGGCTGAAAATGATTACAAAAAAGATGATGAAAATAATGCAAATAAAGATTATGAGCTTGAAGAAGAACAATCGGAAACCGAAGAATATAAAATAACCGAAAAATATAAAGAAGAAGACAATAACGGCGGATTTGACTCAGAATCATAATCAGCCTTTAACGGCTCCTTCATTTTGACCCGAAACAAAATATTTTTGCATAATAACAAAAAATATTATTATCGGAATTATTGAGATAATTGAACCTGAGGCAATATATCTCCAATTTGCACTGAATATGCCTTGAAGTTCATTTACACCGACAGGAAGCGTATAGAGTGTTTTATTTGTCAAGACAATACTTGGCCATAAAAATTCTCCCCAGCTGCCGATAAATGTAAAAATGGCAAGAACGGCAAGTGTTGGTGAACTCATTGGAATTAATATTTTTAACCAAATGTTGAATATACTGCATCCGTCTATAAATGCAGCTTCTTCCATTTCTTTGGGTATACTTAAAAATGCCTGCCTCATAAGAAAAATTCCGAATGCATTTACTGCAAAAGGCAGGATTAATCCTAAATAACCGTTAATAATACCGTAAGAATCAACAAGATGAAGTTTTAAAACTATTAAATATATAGGAAGCATAATTGCCTGAAAAGGTATCATTATTGTAGAAAGCACAAGCATAAAAATTATATTTTTTCCTTTAAAATTCATTCTTGCAAGCGGATATGCCGCAAGTGACGAAAAAATAAGATTTAAAATTACGGTAAATGCTGCAACTATAAAACTGTTCAAAAAGTATAAAAGGAAGGGTATTTTTTTCCATACTCCCGTAAAATTTTCAAAAGTTGCATATTTGGGAATTATAACGGGAGGATATTGAAAAATATTTTCATTATTTCCTTTTAATGCTGTTGAAATAAGCCATAAGAACGGAAACAGTGATATAATCGACATAAAAATTAAAAAAGAATGTGTAAAAATACTTTTAAATAATTTTTTTATCATAATTTATACCTTTTATTTTCAAAAAAAGTAATATTAATGACAGAAAAAACAAGTATAATTGCAAGAAGAACAACAGATGCCGATGATGCCGCAGATAAATCAAGATTTTCAAAAGCCCTCTCATATATATAATAAACTATTGTTTTTGTTGAATTAAGAGGCCCGCCTTTAGTCATAACATATATTTCTGCAAATACTTTTAATGCAGAAATTGATGACATTGTAACAACAAGAGCTATTGTCGGCATTATTTGCGGAATTGTAACGGTTAAATGCTCAATAAACAAGTTTGCACCATCTGTTTTTGCTGCTTCATAAAGTTCTTTAGGAACGCTCATAAGAGCTGAAAGGTATATTATCATATAGTATCCTATGCCTTTGTATATAGTTACAAGTGCTACGGATAAAAGTGCAAAATGTGTATCCGTTAACCAGCCTATAGATTTTCCTCCGAAGATTGACACAATATAATTAAAAATACCCTCATCAGCATAAATCCATTTAAATGCTATAGCTACAACAACTATCGAAACAATAACAGGCAGATATATTAAAACTTTATACAGCGAAATGCCCCTTATTTTTTGATTGATAAAAATAGCCGTAATTAAAGGAACAAAAGCCAAAACCGGAACAACCATGCCTAAAAATAAAAATGTATTTAGTAATGAAATATAAAATTCATGTGATTTAAAAAGTGCTTTATAATTATCAAAACCCGCAAAAACAGGAGTATATATATCATTTGAATAGTCTTTAAAACTTATTATTAAAGTTTCAAAAAAAGGCAGGAAAAAAAATATAATAAGAAAAATAAATGCAGGTAAAAGAAATAAATACGGAATATGTTTTTTGTAAAAAGTATTCAAAAGTCCGCCTTTCTTTATTTTTATTATATTATAACTCGAAGGGCAATTTTTGTATGTAAAATGTTTTTATAAGAATAGGTTAGGTTTTTAGCATGACATTTATAAAGAAGTTTCAAAAGTTATTTAAAAAAAATAATTATGCCGATTCACAGGTCATTTATAAAAACTCAACCTCAAAATATTCTATGACAGCTGAATGTACAATGGAACTTTCAAGTCGTACGGATGAGAAAAAGAAAGAAATTAACGATTATTTAAAACAAATTGTAAAAAAATATATTGAAAATCCCGAAAAATTAATTCAGTATATCAGACTGAAGGGTGCATTAGTATACAGACTCGATAATGCAGATAATATTCTTTCTAAATTCGGCGAAGAAGAAGGCTTCATTACTCCTCAAAAAGGAATAAAAGCAATATTATTAACAATGCTGCTTTCTTTATTTGGGGATTGCAGTGCAAAAATAAATTATTCAACTCCTGAGATATTTATTTTTAATAAAAAAACTCCCGAAATTTATACCATAGTAAGAGCTATGCATAAATATTGCAGTTTTAAAAATAATCTTCCGGGATTTGACAGTAAATCTCAATCAGCATTTAAGAAAGTATACGGTAAAAAAAATACCGGAGTAAAAATTAATAATATGCAGCTGAAAGATGTTTTAGCCTGCAAAGATGCTTTAGCCAGAGATTTGGAAGCAATAAATTTTACACTTCAGCTATCCTTGGAATATGAACAATCAAAAAAAACTTTAAAAAAAATAATTACAGATAAAAACGCAAACATATAAAACACACACATATATATTCAAACTATCAATCTTCTTTCCATTCTTTCTCTTTCCCTTTTTTCTTTCAGAAAAAATTTTTTTAAAATTTCATTATTGGTATTTACATTTCAGCAAACAACATAATATAATTGTTTTTATGAAGAACTATAAAACGATAATATCAATAATGTCAGGAACATCTATGGATGCAATAGATGCCTGTTTATTACGTATTTATGATGATTTAACTTTTGAAATTATAGAAGATTATTCTCTTTTATATCCTTTTCAAGTAAAAAGGAAACTTTTAGCATTGGCAAATAATGATGGAAATGTAAGTGATGTTTGTTTCATGAATTTCGTTGTAGGTGAATTATTTGCACAAACAGCAATGGATTTATTAAAAATATGTAATTTAAAACCGGAAGATGTTGATTTCATATCTTCGCACGGTCAAACAATCTTCCACATCCCCTCAGAACTCGAAATAGGACGTATTAAAACAAAAAGTACACTGCAAATAGGTGATATATCAGTTATTGCACATAAAACGGGAATAAAAACCGTAGGAGATTTCAGACCAAAAGATATAGCAGCAGGAGGACAGGGAGCTCCATTGGTTCCGTTTGCAGACAGAATTTTATTTTCTTTGGATAAAAATCGCTTAATACAGAATATAGGCGGTATATCCAATGTAACCGTATTATCAAAAAATTGCAGTATTTTTGCGTTTGATAACGGTGTAGGAAATATACTTATTGATTATTTTGCGAATAAACTTTTTCAGGTTTCTTATGATAAAAACGGTGAACTTGCACAAATGGGAACTGTTGACAATAAATGGTTAAAAATACTTTTGGAAGAACCGTATTATAAAATGCTTCCGCCTAAAACTACGGGCAGAGAATTATTTAATGAGGGGTATGCAGAAAACATATATAAATCTGCACCGGCTAATAAATATGATGTAATGGCTACAATTACCGCTTTAACAGCTAAAGTTATTACTGATTCATATAAAGATTTTATTTTACCGAGAACAAATTTTGATGAAGTTGTTCTTGGCGGAGGCGGTGCATATAACAATACATTAAAGACGTATATGAAGCAATATTATCCTGAATTAGTTATAAAAACACATGAAGATTTCGGTATACCAAATAAATTGAAAGAAGCTATAGCATTTGCTTATTTAGGTTATTATACATTTTTAAATAAACCAAATAATATAAAAGAATGTACCGGAGCTAATTTTGACGTTGTTATGGGAAAAATTGCATACTAAAACATTTGAGTAAAATACTAAAAAGCAAGATTAATATTAAATCTTGCTTTTTTAGTATTGACATTTATAAAAAAATCATTAAATAAAAAATGAACTTATATAATGAGAAAATCGTTATATAAAGTGAAAGGAATCAGAGTGAGAACACTCAACACTCTCTACAAACTAACATCATAAACAAATCGGGGATTATATAATCCCCTTTTTATTTGATAAATTTGAATTAGAAATAAAAAAGACATCGTCAGATGCCTTTAAAATTGCCTTGAGCCGGACTTGAACCGGCACCAGGGGTGAGCCTGATTGGATTTTAAGTCCAACGCGTCTACCACTTCCGCCACCAAGGCT
>CAJONH010000298.1 GCA_905235825.1 Candidatus Gastranaerophilales bacterium | reverse complement strand
ACGAAATTTGGGAGTGGTGACTTTAAAAAGTGAGCACTTTGCCGGCGGGGATGACACGGCGGCAGAGTGCGAAACCAGATTAGATAAAAGGAAAGGAGGTATTATATGTATCAAAAGAATAGTTGTACTTTTTCCGGCAGCGAAAACGAAATTAAAAATATTTATGAATTAAATAAAAAACTTTTAAATGAAGATATAAGTAAACTTGAAAAATTTACGTTTGAAGAATTACCGATTATTAATCAATTGACACAAGATGCATTAAAAGGATTAGAACAAGCTGCAAATAATATTAAAGGATTAATGAATGTTAATTTATTTGAAAAAACAAAATAATCGGACAAAATTCAGCTTTTAGAGTATAATTTTTTTATGAGAGAAAACAGTTCAAAGAAAAATAATAAACCACAGGTTGTTGAAAGAGTTACCAAAAAACACTATTCACTTCTTACTTTTGTACTTCTGATATGTATTGTTGAATTGGGAATAAGTGCTTTTAATAATATAAATAAGAATATTCATTATTCCTCAAAAATCAAAGGATTAGAAAACAGACGAAATGAAGAAGCCGCAAAAAATGAGCAGCTTAAATCTCAAATTAAAAATTTTAATTCGGAAGCAATTCTTGAATCAATAACAAGAAATAATCTTAAAATGGCGGGCGAAAATGAAATTCTGGTTATAATACATAAGCCCAAAGAAAATATTGATGAAAATGCTGAGGAAGAAAAAGATTTAAAAAAGAAAATTAATGATTTTCTTGCTCCGAAAGTTAATCTTTTCATAACGAAGGATCGCCAATAAAGCGATCCTTTTCGTATCTCTCACTCAAAATTTGAGCCGGACTTATTTCGCTGAAACCAGCTTTAAGTTGGCTCCTATACTCGTATTTACCTGCCTGACACTCGCAATCGCCATTGAACGTCGTTTTTTTGCACCTCTTAGAAAAAATTCTACGCCTTCTGATGTATTGCTCATTGGTATTATAATCTTATTATTCATATTCAATTTCCTATCTATCTCTTATACTTTTATATTCGACATTTGGAATTTAAAACTTTAGTTTATGAAATATAATTGTTAATTTTTTGTAATATAACAAAAATTGTTGGTAAGTCAATGAACGAAAGATAAGTCGAAAAATCAGAAACGGATTTCTGCACCAAAATGTATTAAGCGGTATAAAAAGACTGTATAAATTCTCAAACAGGATACATATCGTAATGTTTATAGTATCATTTTATTATGAATTATTTTGAGCGTGCAAAAAAATTTAAAGCTAAAAAAAGACTCGGTCAAAATTTTTTAGTTGATGAAAATGTTATAGAAACTATTCTTGATACAGCAGATATCAATAAAGATGATATTGTTGTTGAAATAGGTTCAGGTCTTGGTTTCGTTACGGAAAATCTTGTTAATCTTGCAAAAAAGGTTTATGCTGTTGAACTTGATGATGATATGATTATTGAACTCTCAAAAATTAAAGCAGATAATCTTGAAATTATTCATAACGATATTTTAAAAACCAATTTATCTCAATTTGGCAGCAATTTAAAAATAGTAGCAAATATCCCATATTATATAACATCGCCTATTTTGGCTCATCTGTTGGGTGAAATTGATGAACTTGATAATAAAAATCGTAATTCAGTTTCCCAAATTGTTTTAATGGTTCAATATGAGGTAGCTAAAAGACTTTGTGCAAATGAAAATTCCAGGTCAAAAGAATTCGGATTATTATCAATTCTGGCACAATTTTGGTCGGAAGTTGAAATTATAAAAAAGGTCGGAGCTAAATCATTTTTCCCCGCACCGAAAGTAGACTCGGCAATAGTTAAATTAACGGTTAAAAATAAACCTTTATTGGAGCTTTCTAATTATACGTTTTTTAGAAAAGTTATTAAAAGCTGCTTTGCTACAAGAAGAAAAAATATTAAAAATTCACTTGTAAACTCTGGATTTGCAAAAAATGCCGTCGAAAAAACATTAAAAAAATTAAATATTAATGAAAATATACGTGGAGAAACTCTTTCCATAAAACAAATGGGAGAACTTTCGGAGGTTCTTAAAACAAATTTATGAAAAATATAAAAGTTAAAACTCCTGCAAAAATTAACTTAACTCTTGAAATTTTAAATAAACGTGAAGACGGATTTCATAATATTCAATCAATTATGCAGACAATCAGTTTATATGATATTTTAAGTTTTGAAATATCAGAAAATGAAAATTTAAAAATTGAACTTGACGGAAATTCGGATGAAATACCTTATGATGAAACAAATTTAGTCTATAAGTCAGCAAAAATATTTTTTGAAAAATTAAAAATAAATAATTGTAAATTATCCGTATATATAGAAAAAAATATTCCCGTATCGGCAGGTCTGGCAGGAGGCAGCACCAATGCGGCAGGTACATTGTCCGCATTAAATAAACTTTTTGATGAACCCTTAAATGATACTGAAATAAATAATTTATGTTCTAAATTGGGTTCTGATATTAACTTTTGCTTAAACGGAGGATGTGCCTTATGCACTTCAAGAGGTGAAATAACAGAACCATTGCCCGTTTATATTCAAAAGGTATCTTTAATAAAGCCTAAAAATATTTGTGTAAGCACAAAAGATGCATATTTAAAATTTTCACAAATGAAAGATAAATCAATTCCAAATAATACAGGAAAACTTAAAAATTTGCTTTTACAAGGGAGTTTTGATGAAAATCTGCTTTTTAACAGTTTTGAAAAAGCATTATTTCCCGTTTGTCCTAAATTACAGGAAATTAAAAATAATATTAAACATTCTGTTATGTCAGGAAGCGGTTCGACATTTTTTGTTTTAAATGACAAAATTGAAACAGCATTGTCTTTAAATGAGTATGATATTTTTGAAAATCTTACAACGACTAATGAAGGAATAGTTCTTTTTTAATTGTTAATAAAAAAAGCGGAATTTTATAATTCCGCAATACTACGTAAAATATAGTTAAATTACTTAATTTATAAATATGCAGTTATTCTGCAATTTACAAAATATGCTCTTTTTAGAGAACTGCATCCTCCGCTGATATTCCAGCCGTTATTTCCGTTGATGCAATTAGGAGAATTTGAATATGAATTAGGTGCATTGTTAACATCCGAATATGCATAGGCAATTCTTGTGGTATTATCCGTACAATCACAATATAACAGACAGTACCAATATGTAGATGCCCAGCCGGTCATTTCATTTTCTGATGTTTCCAATATATCTTGATATAATTCTAATATTTTATTTTCCGATAAACCTTCTATCTCTGTGTATTGCATTTTACATCCCTCTAAAATTTTTGTACTTTCAATTATTTATTAAATCTCCAAGCAGTTTATTAATTTTTTTATTTGGAAATTTTAAGTAACCTGACATCGGAGTAAATGTCATTTCTTCAAAATATATTCTGTTATTGAAAATCATCCAATCTATACGTACAAAATTAATATTTTGGGATAATTCTTTTGATAAATCAATCATTTGATTTATATAATCATCAATAACATCTTTTACTACATATTCCTTTTTATCGAATTTGTAATTTATATTATTAAAATTTTCATCAAAAATACTAACCTTATTGGGGTAATCATTAAAAATTTTTTTAATGATTTTAGTTTGTCCGTTGAAACAATATATCTCTATTCTTGAAATATCATTAATATAATCTCTTAAAAAAGGTTCAATTAATATTTTGGGTTCTATATATTTGTCATTGCGAGGCACAACAGCATTTTGTTTGACGTGGCAATCCGACTGACTTTTATTTTGTTCTTTTAAATCAGCTGGATTGCCACGCAAATCTTGAAATGAAATTGATTTGCTCGCAATGACATTATGATTT
>CAJONH010000297.1 GCA_905235825.1 Candidatus Gastranaerophilales bacterium | reverse complement strand
TAAAGATCCCATAAGAAAACTCGAGCCAAATTACGATTATTTAATATGTAAATATCGATTTGGGATAGAAAATGGAACCTACATAAATAAAAAAACATCAAAATCTTATAGAATATATGATGATCCCAAATATGTTCGAGGTGTAACGGGTAAGATATATATGAATAATAAAAGCGTTTATTCTTCGATAGATAATCTTAATATAAATTCGATTTTAAAAAAGATTATTAATAATAAAACTAATTTATCAACTTATGATAATTCATTAAAAGATAAAAGCATAGATGAAAATATTGAACATATGAAATCATTTGTAAATGATTTTAATAAAGTATCTACAAACTGTAAAATTGAAGATAACGAAATAGAAGAATTGACAAAATTCATGGAAGAAACAAATACTGATTTTAATGATATGTTCAATATAAATAATGGGGTTCACTCTAATCATTTTTTAGGATTTAAAGTATATAATAAACTTCATGATACTATGGGGGTTTTCACTATAGATGCCAAAGAAGACGATCCGAATTTGAATTTTACGGATATCGTAGCAAAAGCGAAAGATGATTGGTTAGAAAAAATTTTGGTGGTTTTTTCCGGATTAACATCACAAACTATTATTGATTTATCAAGTGAGGAGAAAAAAAGACATGGGGAAAGAGTTGGAGATTAAAATTTTAAATATTAATGAAGTGGAAATTAGAAAAAAACTAGAAAAATTGGGGGCTGTATTAGAGTCGGATGGAATTCAAAAGATATATACATATGATTTTGTTGATATTTCATCTCAATACCAATCAATCTTATATGATTTAACAAAAGGAAATTCTTTAAAATCTGTAGTTCATGCTTTATCTAGATTAAAACAGCTTTTTTTCGATTTAGATGATTTAATTAAAGAGTTTGATATTAGTCGTGCAGAGAGAGCGTATATATATGGTTTGTTTAATACTGAGAGTTTATATGAGTATGTGGAATCAATTGAAAGTGTCTCAAGTGATTTAATAAACAAATTAAGCGATGCCACTTTTGTTGAAATAATCGGCAAGTATCATATTAACCCCAATAAGTGGATACGTTTGCGGGAGAATAATGGTGTTACCACATTAACCATAAAGCATATTTTAGGACGTTATACAGATGAAAATGGAGTTCGGCATCATGATGTAGATAATGTCTTAGAATATGAAACAACGGTAGGTTCGTTTTCAGAAACAAGTAAGTTGCTAAATTTATTGGGATATTATCATAAGAATTATCAAGAAAAACGTCGCATCCAATTTTCTTATAATAATCTTGAAATAGATATTGATTTTTGGCCACATATCCCACCATATATGGAAATTGAAGGAGATGCTCTCGAAGACATTGAGAATTTTGCGAGAGAATTAGGTTTTCACAATGAAGATTTCTGTAGTTTGAATGCTGATGATGTATATACATCTTATGGAATAGATATGTATTCCTATAAAGAGCTTAAATTTTAATTTTTTTCAACCATTACGACTACAAAACACAGAGAATATAAAGAATATTATAAGCAGAAGCATAACTGTAATATATACTGATTTTGATATAATTTGAGCAGAAGCTGTTAAGACTATGTTTTGAGAAGATCAATGGTTTTAACAATTATTTAATGTTTGAATAGTTACAATCTAAAAATTTTAAGGGCATATCACTTTGATAGCGATATGCCTTCGTTCTATCTTTGCAAGGTTTAGTTCAAGTTGTAATTTTGTTATAGAAAATTTGAAATAGAATAATTACAAATGTGAAAATTTTAAACCACATCTAAATGATGAAGAAAAAATCTACAACACCATAAAAAACATGTGTGATATTTGCTTCTGTGAGTAACTCTCGATTGTGTAAAGGTGTTGAACAACATATTTGAATATAAAAAGCTTATATAGACAGTACGCACCAAAAAATTCAATTTTATCCCAATTAAATGCTTTATATATATGAATTGGAATGAACTAAAAGTTAAAACATTATAAATACAATGGCAGATTTTATATTTATCGGGATTTGTGATGTAATATTTGTAAAATTACCCTTGACAAAAGTTCTCTGAAGATAATGCCCTCGGCAAAATCAATGATGAACGGTTTGCTAAACTATCTTCAAAATATGATGAGGAGCAAAAAGAGATATTGGAAAAGATAAAAAACTTATCTGCTGAAATATCCCAAAAGAAAAGCAAAACCGTAACATCAGATATG
>CAJONH010000296.1 GCA_905235825.1 Candidatus Gastranaerophilales bacterium | reverse complement strand
TAAGAACAGGTGCACCTTTTGATGGTTTAATCGGTCAAGATATCGAAGTTAAAGTCTTGGAAGCTGATGCAAAAAGAAATAAATTAATATTATCTCAAAGACAGGCTGTTGCTGAACAAAGAGAACAAGTAGTTGATGAAATCATTGCTAATCTTGAAGTTGGAAGCATAGTTAAAGGTAAAGTAGTAAGAATTGCAGACTTCGGCGGATTTATCGACATTAACGGCGTGGACGGTTTATTACCTATATCCGAAATTTCATGGCAGAGAATTAAACATCCGTCTGATGTTATTTCTTTAGGTCAGGAACTTGAAGTTAAAATTTTAAAAATCGATACCGATATGAAAAGAATCAGCCTGAGTTTAAAGAGAATGGGTGATAATCCATGGGAATCCATTGAAAATGAATTTAAAGAAGGTCAGGTTATTAAAGGTACGGTTAATAAAGTAACTTCTTTCGGTGCTTTCATCAATATTTACCCGGGAGTTGAAGCTCTGCTTCCTTCAACCGAAATGGAAGGTTCAAACCCCAATCCGTTTAACATTTACAATGTAGGCGATGAAATTGAAGTGTTAATTAAAAAGTTTACACCTCAAGAACATAGAATAGCTCTCAGCGTAAAAGATATTCAAAAATAAAAGTGAATTTTTTAATAAAAGACAGGGAATATAATCCCTGTCTTTTATGTCTAGTCCGGTTTCTCACCTGCCGTTTCTTGAAATTTGCCTTTGCATGAAAGCCTCTTAATTTAAAGTGCAATAAGTTTGGTATAAAATTCTTTTTCAATATAACTATCAGGCAAATTATGCCAATATCTGAAAATTATTTTGCCGTCTTTTTCTAAGTTTTTTACGAGATTATCTGCATTATCCGTTTTATCGGCTAAATATGGATATTTAAACGGTGCATCATGTTTTTTGATTTCAAGTTTTAATTTGTTGCTATTTTTATATTTTATGTGATTTAATTTGAAATTATTTATATATTTTAATTTTTCATTTTCTAAATCTAAATAGGAAAAATATTTTTTTGTGCAATCAGACATATATTTTATATCTTCATAATCAAGTCTGCATTCGTTTTTACATAATTCTTTAAATGAAAGTTTTTTATATTCATATTCATAGTTATCTTTTAAAAAAGTTACACCGCAAACTTTTTTTGTGTATAAAAAAGCACCGTCACAAATTTCGGGAAAAAATTTTCTTATGGAAGAAAAACAGGCAATACCTTTAGGTGTTGCAAAAAAGGAGTGAGCATTATCAATTATAAGATTTTTATATTTATGTACCATTTTATCAATTATATTGCCGCAAACACCAAAATAATCAGGATACAGGATAAAAGCATTTTCCGGAAAATTATAAACAGGATTAAAATTAATATCAATGTGATAGAATTTCATATTGCAATTCTCTTTTGAAACGGCAATTCTTACAGCAGGACAAATGTAGTACGGAATATAAATTTCTTTTATTTCAAATGCTTTTATTATATACCTTAGTGCATTTCTTGCCGTATTTAGTTTTATAATTTTATATTCATTCAATTTTTCTTATTAATCCGATTAATTGCTTGTTTTTTAGTATATTACAAAAACAGATTAGTTGTTTTTCTAATCTGCTTTATAATTCTTTTATCATTTTATATATAAATTTTAATTTTTCATTATTTAAAACAATTAATTTTTCACTAAGTTTTTTCAGTAAATAATCCCTATCTTCTAAATGTTCTATTTGAAAAATATCTTCAAAAGTGACATTCAAATTATCAGCCAGTTTTTCTAATGTTTCAATTGAAGGATAATTTCTTCCGTTTTCAATTCTGCTTAAATGTTTTGAATCAATGCCAACAAGTTCTGCCAGCTTATCTTGTGTGAATTTTTGTTTTTCTCTGAATTCTTTTATTCTTAGTCCAAGTGCTTGTTTTTTAGATAACATAATACTTACCTTTAAATTTTCTAATTTTACGCTATTGAACAGAATATATTAACTATATATATATAGATAAAGTTGACAAAAGGTGATATTTAAAGTATATTATCGATACAATATGCAGAATTTTTTAATAAAAGTTGACATGTATGCTACTTAAACAAAAAGGAATTTTTAGTTGTCGATAATAAATTTTTTCAAAAAAATACGAACAGGAAATCCGCCATGGGATTATTATTTTCTCAAAAACTTAGATGAAAAAGAGTACCCTTTGTATTTAGCTAAATTGTTTTATCTTAATACCAGAGAGAAACTTCCGCTGAAATATGATTTTAAAAATAGAGCGTGGGTTATAGATAAAAAAAGATGTAAAACATTTAATCAAAAAATTCAGTGGATTAAGTTATACGGTGTAACTGATTTAATGAGAAAATGCACTGATAAAGTTGCGGTAAGAGATTATGTAGCGGAAAAAATAGGAAAAGAATATTTAAAGCCTGTTTTGCAGGTGATAGGGGATTGTCATTGCGAGCGAAAGCGAAGCAATCCAGCTGATTTTAAAATAAATAAT
>CAJONH010000295.1 GCA_905235825.1 Candidatus Gastranaerophilales bacterium | reverse complement strand
TGCCACCTGTATAAAGATTAATGCTTTTTATTCTTTTTCAAATTTTTATATATTTCTTTGCCAAATTCAATAAACCATGAATTAAGCTACAAAAAAGAATTTTCTTTTTTGTAGCATCTATAAACTATAAATAATTTGGCAAAAAAATATTTATACATCATAATATAATAAACGGTACAAATGTTCGTTTATTATAATCCTAATTAAAGCGGACTTTAGTTAAATCAGCTTTTCTTATTCTTATATTTTGCGGAGTTATTTCTAAAAGTTCATCGTCTGAAATATATTCCATACAATCTTCAAGTGACATTTTTCTGTGTGCCTGAAGCGTTACCATAACATCAGCAGTCGCACTTCTCATATTCGTAAGTTTTTTAGTTTTACACACATTTATTTCTATATCCTGCGGTCTGTTATGTTCACCTACAACCATACCTCTGTAAACTTTGGTTTTTGGAGTTAAAAAGAATACTCCCCTGTCTTCGAATTGTGCCAATGCATAAGGAATTGCTTCGCCCTGTTCATGGGATACAAGCGAGCCGTTTCTTTGTTTTGAAATATCGCCTGCAAAAGGTTTATATTTATCGAAGGTATGATTCATAATTCCTTCACCTCTTGTCATTCTTATAAATTCACCCCTAAAACCAATTAAACCTCTTGCCGGAATTGAAAAGTTTAACATTGTTCTTCCTTTTGCATTTTGCATGTGGAGCATTTCACCTTTTCTGTTTGAAAGTTTTTCAATACAAGCACCTGCACAGTTTTCAGGAACATCAACCAGAAGATTTTCATAAGGCTCCATTAAAACACCGTCAACTTTTTTGGTAATAACTTCGGGTTTTGAAACTTGAAATTCATATCCTTCACGACGCATTGTTTCAATTAAAATACTTAAATGAAGTTCTCCTCTGCCTGATACTTTGAAACTTTCGGTTGTATCGGTATCTTCAACTCTAAGGCTGACATTCTTCTCAAGCTCATCATAAAGTCTTTTACGCACCTGCCTTGATGTAACAAACTTTCCTTCCTGTCCTGCGAAAGGGCTGTCGTTAACTGAAAAAATCATTTGAAGTGTAGGTTCGTCAATTTTTATTAACGGCAGAGCTTCAGTACAATCAGGAGCAGTAATGGTTTCTCCTATATGAATATCATCAAATCCGGTTATTGCAGCAATATCACCCGCAACAGCTTCCTGTGTTTCCGTTCTGCCTAAATCTTCAAATACATATAATTTAACAATTTTACCCTTTTGAATACTGCCGTCCGCTTTAATTAAATTCACCTGCTGCTGTGATTTTATTACACCGTTTAAAACCCTGCCTATAGCAATTCTTCCGACATAATCGTTATAATCAAGTGTAGTTACCTGAAACTGTAATGTTTTTGTTTTATCACCCGAAGGATGTTTTATTTTTTCAATAATCATATCAAGAAGCGGTTCAAGAGTATTTGATTTATCATCAATATTTTTCTTTGCAAAACCTGCTAACCCATTAGCATATACATAAGGGAAATCGATAAGTTCTTCGTTATCGGTTAATTCCGTGAACAAGTCAAAGACCTTGTCAACCGCACCATCGGGGTCTGCACCTGTCTTGTCTATTTTGTTTATTACGACAATTATTTTTATGCCGAGTTCAAGAGCCTTTGAAAGTACAAATCTTGTTTGAGGCATAGGTCCTTCTGCCGCATCAACAATTAATAAAGCACCGTCAACCATACCTAAAACACGTTCTACTTCACCGCCGAAATCTGCGTGTCCGGGGGTATCAACAATATTAATCTTATATCCTTTATAATTTACCGATACATTTTTTGAAAGAATTGTAATTCCTCTTTCACGTTCCAAATCATTAGAATCAAGAACTCTTTCCTGTACCTGCTGGTTATCTCTAAAAACCCCTGTCTGTTTTAAAATACTGTCTACAAGCGTAGTTTTACCGTGGTCAACGTGTGCAATAATTGCAACGTTCCTTATTTTTGTATTATCCATTATTAATGTTTCCCTATTCCTTAATGTTCGTTTAGTATAATCTATACATATATTCTATTATAAAAAAAACTATTTACCAGTGTAATATACTGAAAATTTTTTGATTTAATTTTCGACATAAAAAAACTTTATGCTAAAATTTTATTATTATAATAAGGAGTTTTTTATGTATGAAAATATAACAGATATGCCGATACTTGCAATTATTATTCCTTGTTATAATGAAGAATTAATAATAAAACATTGTGCTTCCGAAATCACTCCAATTCTAAAACAAATGATAGAAAAAAATGAAATTTCCGATAAAAGTTATTTTTGTTTTGTTGATGATGGAAGCAGTGATTGTACGTGGAATGTTATCAGTGAATTATCAAATGGCAATAATCATATTAAAGGAATAAGACTGGCATATAATTTTGGACAACAGCAGGCATTTCGATGCGGAATGGTTGAAAATAATGCGGATATATATATAACAATAGATTGTGATTTACAGGACGATATAACTATTATTCCTTTAATGGTTGAAAAATATAAAAAAAACAATGTAGATGTTGTATATACTGTTCGCAGCAACAGAGATACAGATTCTTTCCCGAAAAAATTTTTTGCGGATGTCTTCTATAATACGTATTCTGTCTTTGGCATTAGAGCATTAAAAAACAGTGCTGATTTTAAATTGGTATCTCGCAAAGTTGTTGATATTTTAAAACAATTTAAAGAATGCAATGTTTATTTAAGAGGGTTAATTTATACTCTGGGACTAAATTATGATATTATATGCTATAGAAGACAACCAAGAATATTGGGATTTACTAAATTTACTTTAGGTAAACAATTGGAATTAGCTGTTAACGGCATAACATCATTGTCGATTATGCCTATCAGATATATATCATTGTTTGGTATTTTCGTTATCATTTGTGGATTTATAAAATCATCGGATATTTTTTTGATTGGAGGTATAAATCTGTTAGCAATAGGAATTATCGGTGAATATATCGGAACAATTGCCGTTGAAACAAGAAATCGTCCTAAATGGATTATTTCAGAACGGAAAAATTATTAAAAAACTATTTAGAGAAATAATTTATGAATAAAATAACAAATATATTTATAAAACATAAAATTATTTTGGCTTTGTTTTTTTTGCTATTTTTAGTTTTCATTTTTTTTCATTTTAAATATGCACTGGGAATGTTTTTTGACATGCCTGCAATGTTTTTTACAGAGATTATTGATGATTATGAACCGACAAAATTTATCTTTTTTCACGATATAAAAATAAGAAGTTTTACGAATATACTTGTAGCAATTCCTTTTAATGTATTTCGTTTTTGTTTCAAAGATACGCATATAATAAATCTTATCAGTGCATTTGGTACATCATATATTTTTATGCACTTTTGTGTATTAATATTAAATTATTTTATTGCAATAAGAACTAAACGTTTTGATATTGCTGTTATTTGTTTTGCATTTTATACATTCTTTTGTCTGCAAAATGTTATTTGGGCGTGTAGAGAAGTGAATTTGGCGGTATTATTTTATTTTTCGATTCTTTCTTATTTCTTTTCAAAACAAAAAATTACAAAAATCGATTATATTCCTATATTACTTATAATGGTGTATTTGTTTGAATCTTTTGAAACAAGCTGTTTTTTGGGGCTTTTGTTATTTATATTTGCACTGATTTATCACAAAAACAGACCCGATGATATAAACAAAAATGTAAAATTATTAATAGGTTTATTAGGATTGGCAGTATTTTTTTATATTCCGCTAAGACTTTATTGTTCCGGTAAAAACGGACTAAGTATAGAAAACGGAATAGACAGTTGGTTAGACAGTTTTCCTTTTACCGTACAAAACTTGTTTAAGTCAAACTCATTAATTATACTATATGCTTTATTGGCTTTAGTCTTCATTATGTTTTATAAAAAGACTTTTAAGATAAAAAGCATCCCTTTTCTTTTAATATATTCAGCACTTATCATATATACACTTTATTTAAAAACAGGTTTTATTCCACAACCGGTTTTAGAATTAAGTCATTATTCATTTACCTTCTTTTTTATTTTTCCAACAGTTTTTATAATTTTTTTATTTGATTACAAAGGAATAAACTTCAGAGAAAATTTTCTTTCTAACTTAATTGTCATTTCTTGTATTACAGGAATTATCGGTTTAGCATGGCAAATCAATTCCTGTTTTATGTTTGATAAATATGTGAAATATTTAAAAAATTTAATTGCATCATCACAAGAAACATTTATAAAAATTCCTAAAGAAGATATTGAAAATAAGCCGTTTTTAAAGTTTGATACGGAATTTGGCTCTTTGCACAAAACAATATTTTTATCGGAAAATAAAAACATAGATAAACTTATTATCCCGACAGATACGGATGCTTCTGATTATCCTAATGCAACAACATTCTATGACAAGGAAAACGATGTAATTATACTTCAAACTTCATTTCTTAAACCAGTATCTCCTTATTGGAATTTGACAAAAATAAAAGAAAAATTTAAAACATAATCTAATCAAAAGATAAAGTCAATTGCGGCACATCGGGTATATTCTGTTTTGATTTTTTTGCGGATAAATCTTTTGAATAGTCTTTCTGCATTTTAGTCATAATTGTTTGAGCTCGTGATACAACACTATTAGGCAG
>CAJONH010000294.1 GCA_905235825.1 Candidatus Gastranaerophilales bacterium | reverse complement strand
TTTTATTTTCAGGAATATATTTTATTGCAAGTTTTTCTATCAATTTTGCAAAAGGCAATAATATAAAAGCGGCTGAAATATTAAAAATTGTATGAAAAATTGCTATTCCAAACGGATTTATGTTTTCATTTAAAAATTTTAAATTTAAAAATACTTGGATAAATAATAAAATCGGTAAAAATATACAAACACCAATAAAATTAAAAATAATATGAACCCCTGCAACTCTTTTCGCATTGGTGTTTACTCCGATACCGGCCAAAAGTGCCGAAATACAAGTTCCTAAGTTTTGCCCTAAAATAATTGGAATGGCAGCACCCCAAGAAACACTGCCGCTTAATGATAATGCCTGCAAAATACCAACGGAAGCTGATGAACTTTGGATTATCATTGTAATAACCAAACCTGCAATTAAACCTAAAAACGGATTTGAAAAAGCAGTCATAATATTTCTGAATTCGCTGTTTTCTGATAACGGTGACATAGCACCCGACATTAATTCCATACCAAACATTAAAATTGCAAATCCAATTAAAACCGAACCTGCATTTTTTCTTCTGTTGCTTTTTGATGCCATAATTAAACAAATTCCAATAAAAGCAAGAACAGGAGAGAAAGATTCGGGTTTTAACAATTTAAAAATCATGCCTGCATTTTCTTGAATAGCTGTTAGACTCAAGAGCCATGAAGTAATAGTTGTTCCTATATTTGCCCCCATTATTACGGTTACTGTTTGAGATAAATTCATAATGCCTGAATTTACAAGTCCTACAAGCATTACTGTAACAGCAGAGGATGATTGAATAACCGCCGTAATAAAAGCTCCAAAAACAAAACTTTTAATCGGGTTTGATGTCATTTTCTTTAAAAGTTGTTCTAATTTACCGCCTGCAATTTTTTCTAACCCCTGCGACATTATTGAAATACCGTATAAGAAAAAAGCTAAACCGCCAATTAGTGTAAAAAAAGAATATATATCCATACTTCCTCTTTTTGTATTTAACTTACATTACCTGCCCTATATCCGCAATAACCGTATATCAAAGGCAGTGATTTATCTAAATTTAATGATTTAATTATCGGAAATTTAGCTAAAGCTAATGCTCCGACTGCTTCATCCGCACTTGCCAAACAATCTTTAGGCGAAAGTTTCCTGTCAGGCTGTTCATCTTTAGGGTCAAATATAAAATTTGATAATTCTAAAGCACCAAACATTCCTGCAACTATTCCCGTTCCAAGAGCCAATAATTTACAAGAAGTATGATTTAATTGCTTTTCTTTTTCACATAATTTTAAACCTCCTGCAACTAAGGCAGTTGGCAGTACAGCATTTAAAAATTGAAATGTACCTTCTTTAAATTTGTTTTTTCGTGCTTCTTGATTTTCATTAATCATACCGCCTAGCATTCCGCCTGCGACTGCACTTCCCGATAAAATAATCATATCCTTTAAACCATATTCAAGTTTCAAAGGATTTTTAATGTTCCCTTTTTTCATCATAATCCCAAGCGGTACAGCAGTACCGATTGCAGCTCCAATTCCTGATTTTAACTTTGTATTTTTTTCAATTTCTTTGGTATTTGTTCTGCCTAATGATACATTAAATTCTTCAAAAGGACTCCTTTTTACATTATTTAGCATTTAACAATTCCTAATCTAAATTATTTATAGTCTAATTCCAATTTATATCTAATCCGGTTTCGCACTTGCCGGTTTCTATACCATAATCATATAAAATAATTGTTAGTTTAATGTTAGCATTTTAAATTCCTAAAAACATTCTTGTATTGGCATTTTTATATATTAACAAAATTATTCTTTTCCCTATATATAATGAAAGTATTGAAAGCATTGTAACTACAATAAATCTTGTTAAAACAATACCTAAAGCCGTCATATAGTTATCATTAACTATAGGAATAACTTTTTCTAATTCAAAAATTCGGTTATAAATAAAAAACCAGTACCAATGAACAAAAAACAGACCAAAACTGTATTTTGCAATTATATCGAGTGCTTTATTTAGTAATTCTTTTTTTATAATCCATTCATCATAGTGTTTTAAATATCCTAAAACAAGCATTGTAAGAATAGTTTTTGAAACAGTAAAACTTGAATAGATATTTTTAAAACTCAAATAAATATCTAAACTCGCTAATCCTATCATAATAACCAATAATATAAATCTTTTGTTATAAAAAACATCAATAACTTCTTTATATTTAGAACAAAACATTCCAAAAACATACAGCGAAAAGAAATGTATAAATCCGTTAAAAATATAGCCTATACAAGCAATATATTTTTGAACATAAGATAAATTCATAATTGAATTATAATCAACGTCAACCCTTGGAAAAATTAACGTTACTAAAAACATAATCGGTAAAAATTTATATAACTGCCCTTTTTGTTCTAATTTTAGTAAAATCCACGAGCAAAAGAAAAATAAAACAATCATAGGTATAAACCAAGTCGGTGTATTATGTATTCTGCC